>NZ_JBNDLE010000008.1:0-287981 GCF_050435905.1 Pseudomonas sp. 2835
GCGCCCGAAGCGCGCGGCAACACGCGGACCAACTTCGCGGCCCATGCGGGTGCTGCCGGTGGCGCTGACCAGCGGCACGCGCGGGTCGTCGACCAAGGCTTCACCGGCCTCGCGATCACCGATGATCAACTGGCTCAGGCCTTCTGGGGCTTCACCAAAGGCATTCAAGGCTTTTTCGAACAGCGCCTGGCAGGCCAGCGCGGTCAGCGGGGTTTTCTCCGACGGCTTCCACACCACGGCGTTACCGCAGACCAGCGCCAGGGTGGTGTTCCAGGCCCAGACCGCCACCGGGAAGTTGAAGGCGCTGATGACACCGACCACGCCCAGCGGGTGCCAGGTTTCACGCATGTGGTGGCCCGGGCGCTCGGAGGCGATGGTCAGGCCGTACAACTGACGCGACAGGCCGACGGCGAAATCGCAGATGTCGATCATTTCCTGCACTTCGCCCAGGCCTTCCTGGGTGATCTTGCCGGCTTCGATCGACACCAGCTCGCCGAGCTCGGCCTTGTATTTACGCAGCACTTCGCCGAACAGGCGGATCAACTCACCGCGGCGCGGGGCCGGGACGTTACGCCAGGCCTGGAAGGCTTTTTCGGCCTGATCGATCTTGGCGGTCACCTGGGCTTTGCTTTCCAGGTGCACCGCGGCAATCGCGCTGCCATCGATAGGGGTGTGAACGGGATGGTTGCCGTGGGTGTAGGCAGTGGCCGGGACACCAAGGCGGTCAAGCAGTCCATCAACCATTTTCTTCTCCTGCATGCGATGAGTGGTTGAAATAGTGATAGGGATCAGTATTAATCCGATCACTCTGGCGCAACAAACGACCTTTATTCTGCATATCATTCCGCCAGGTAATGATCTACTGGCTTAGAGACCGCTATGTCCAAACGTCTGGTGCCATCGATGGCCGCCCTGCAGTGTTTCGAAGCTGCCGCCCGGCACTTGAGCTTCACCCGCGCCGCCGAGGAGCTGCACCTGACCCAGAGCGCCGTCAGCAAGCAGGTGGCCCAGCTTGAAGAGATGCTCCGCCATCACTTGTTCCTGCGCATCCGTCGGCGCCTGCAGCTGACACCAGCAGGCGCGCTGTACCTGGCTGAGGTCAACAAGATTCTCACTCAGGTCGATATGTCCAGCCGTTACATCATGTCCTACGGCGAACAGACCGAAGTCCTGAAGGTAGCCACTCAACCGAGCTTTGGCGTGCGCTGGCTGATTCCGCACCTCAAGGGCTTCGGCAAGCAGCACCCGAACATCCACCTCGACATCCGCAACGAAATGGAGCCCTTCGCCCTGTTACAGGCGACCGCCGACGTGGTGTTCTTCTTTGGCCAGGGCACCTGGCCAGGTGCAACCTGCATCGAGCTGTTCGGTGAGGAAGTGCTGCCGGTGTGCGCGCCAGAGCTGTTGCAAGGGCGTACCCTCAAGGACGCCAGCGAACTGGCCGAATTGGTGCTGCTGCAAAGTACCTCGCGTCCGGAGGCCTGGCACGAGTGGTTCCTGGAGCAAGGCCTGCATTCGGCCCACAGCTATCACGGGCCGCGCTTCGACACCTTCTATATGAGCCTGAGCGCTGCACAGTCGGGCTGCGGCGTGGCCCTGGTGCCGCGTTACCTGGTGGCTCAGGAGTTGGCCGAAGGCAAACTGGTTGTGCCCTGGCAGCACAGCATGCGCAGTAACGGCGCGCATTTCCTGGCGTTTTCCGAGCATGCTGCGGAAGTGCCGAAGGTGCGCGCTCTGGTCGACTGGATTCGCGCCGAGCTGGCTGGGCAAGATTGATAATTTTTGGAATGACGCATCGACTTTTTTTCGCTTGTGCAGGCACTGCATTCCTCGCTTTCATGTAAGGGTGCCCACTTACCAGGAAGCTTTCGATGCCCGCTCAAGATTTCGTCAGCCCGGACAGCATTCGCGCGCAGTTCTCGGCCGCCATGTCGCTCATGTACAAACAAGAGGTGCCGCTTTACGGCACGCTGCTGTCGCTGGTGAGCGAAATCAATCAGCAGGTAATGGCTGAGCAACCTGAGGTTGCCCAGGCCTTGCGCTGGACCGGCGAAATCGAGCGCCTCGACCAGGAGCGCCACGGCGCCATTCGTGTCGGCACTGCCGAAGAGCTGGCAACCATCGGCCGCCTGTTCGCGGTGATGGGCATGCAGCCGGTGGGTTATTACGACTTGAGCTCAGCCGGCGTGCCAGTGCATTCCACCGCTTTTCGCGCCGTGCACGAGCAATCGCTGCACATCAGCCCGTTCCGGGTCTTCACTTCACTGCTGCGCCTGGAACTGATCGACAACCCGGCGCTGCGTGAACTGTCGCGCGAAATTCTTGCCCGGCGGCAGATCTTCACTCCGCGCGCGCTGCAACTGATCGAACAGTTCGAGCGTGATGGCGGCCTGAATATCGACGATGCTCAAGCCTTTGTCGATGAAGCCCTGCATACCTTCCGCTGGCACCGGGCCGCTACGGTGACCGCCGAACAGTACCAGCAACTGCACGACCAGCACCGCCTGATTGCCGATGTGGTGGCCTTCAAGGGCCCGCACATCAACCACCTGACCCCACGCACCCTGGACATCGATGCCATTCAGCTGGGGATGCCGGCCAAGGGCATTCCGCCCAAAGCCGTGATCGAAGGGCCGCCACCGCGTCGCCATCCGATACTGCTGCGTCAGACCAGTTTCAAGGCACTGCAGGAAAAGGTCGCGTTCACCGATCAACACGGTGAACGCAGTGGCAGCCATACCGCACGCTTTGGCGAGATCGAGCAACGGGGTGCGGCGCTGACGCCGAAGGGGCGCCAGCTGTATGACCAACTGCTCGATAGCGCCCGCGCAGCCTTGGGTGGGGTGCCGGCCGAGGCCAATGCCGAGCGCTACATGAGTCTGCTCAGCGACAGCTTCAAGGCCTTCCCGGATGACCTGGCGCAGATGCGGGAGCAGGCGCTGGCGTACTTCCGTTACTTCGCCACCGAGCGTGGCATGGCGGCGCGCGGCGATGCTCAGCGGCCGACTTCATTGCAGGGGTTGATCGACGCCGGGCATATCCACTTTGAGGCCCTGGTGTACGAGGACTTCCTGCCGGTCAGTGCGGCGGGGATTTTCCAGTCGAACCTGGGCGATGATGCGCAGAACGAGTACGGCAGCAATGCCAACCGCGATGCCTTCGAACAGGCGCTGGGCACACCGGTGCTGGATGAGCTGGCGTTGTATGCCGAGAGTGAGCGGCGGTCGTTGATGGCCTGTGCGCAGGCGCTGGGCCTGTCGCAGCTGTAGGAACCCGGGGCTGCTGCGCAGCCCATCGCTGGCAAGGCCAGCTCCCACCATTCAGTGTTTACAGCACCATTGTGGGAGCCGGCCTTGCCGGCGATGCGCCGCAAAGCGCCCCCGATTCAGAACCTAACGCCCAACCCTAAACCTACCCACTTCCTGCCGCAGCTGCCCCGCCAACCCCTCAAGCTCACGCGCGGTAGCCGCCAGGTTAGTCGCCACCTCACGCTGCTCGCTGTTGGCCAGGGCAATGCTCTGCAGGTTGCGGCTGAGCACGTTCGCCGTGCTGCTCTGTTCCTGGGTGGCGGTGGTAATGGCGGCAAATTGCTCCCCCGCCGAGCGGCTGCGCTCATCGATCTGCGCCAGCGCCGCAGCAACCTTGGCATTGCGCTCCAGACCTTCCTGCATCAGGCGGTTGCCCTGCTCCATGGTGCTGATGGCGTTGCCGGTTTCCTGCTGGATGCTGCCGATCATCGCCGAGATTTCATCGGTAGCCTGGCGGGTACGCGAGGCCAGGTTGCGCACCTCGTCGGCAACCACGGCAAAGCCCCGGCCCTGCTCACCGGCCCGCGCCGCTTCGATGGCAGCGTTCAGGGCCAGCAGGTTGGTCTGCTCGGCAATCGAAGTGATCACGCCGACGATGCCGCCAATTTCCTCGGAGCGCAGGCCCAGGGTGTCGATCACGGTGGCAGTGCCGGCCAGGGCGCTGGCGATCTGCTCCAGAGACGCCGACGCCTGGTCCATCGAAGCGCGGCCAATGCGGGTTTGCTGGACGTTGTCCTGAGCCATGCGTTCGGTGCTGCCCATGTTCTTGGCGATGTTCATCGAGGTGGCGCTGAACTGCTCGACGGCACCGGCCATGCTGGTGATTTCGCCGGACTGTTGTTCCATGCCCTCACAGGCCCCGGAGGACATCGCCGACAACGCCTGGGCACGACTGCTGACTTGCTCCGCTGCTGCACGAATGTGCTCAACCATGCTCGCCAGCGCTTCGCCCATCTGGTTGAAGCTGTGTGCCAGCTGGCCGATTTCGTCATCGCGCGATACCCGCAAGCGCGCCTGCAGGTCACCGGCGCCAAGAGCCTGCGCTTGCTGCAAGAGGTCACCCAAGGGGCGCAAACGGCGGCGCAGTAGCCACAGGGTGGCGGCGACCGCCAGCAACATCGCCAGCAAACTGCCGATGGCCAGGCGGGTACCGACGCTCCAGGTCACCGCGCGGATTTCCGCCTTCGGCATGCTGGCCACCACCGTCCACGGCCCGCCGGCAAACGGCACGGTCACGCTGAACAGTTCTTCAACGCCGTCATGCCAGAAACGCCCCTCGCCCGCGGTAAACCCGGCAAGCGCCTGTGCCGCCTGACTGTCCGCACGCACACCTGCTGGCGGCACCAACCAGTGCTGCTTGTCGTCGAGCAAGGCCAGTGAACCGGTCTGGCCGATACGAAAACGTCCGAGGTTGGCGAACTGGGCCTTCTGCGCGTCGGTGTAGTCGAAGCCGACAAACAGCACCGCGATCACCCGCCCACTGCCGTCACGCACCGGGGTGTACTGGGTCATGTAGTCGCGTTCGAACAGGTTGGCCCGGCCAACATAGGCTTGACCGGCGAGCAAGCGCGCGTAAGCCGGGTGCTGGCGGTCGAGCAGCGTGCCAATGGCGCGGCTGCCGTCCTGCTTGGTCAGCGAGGTGCTGATACGAATGAAATCGTCGCCGCTGCGCACGAACAAGGTGGCAACGCCTGCGGTCATCTGGCGGAAATCATCCACCTGGCGAAAGTCGTTGTTGAGCAATTGCTCACCCAGGTACAGCGCGGGCGTGGCAACCCCGGCGACCGTCACCGACTCCCCGGGATGCAGCTGCAAACCGGCGGCAAAGCGCTTCTCGAACAGCCCGCTGAGGCGCTGGGTGCTTTCGCGCAGGGTGCTGTGAAAAGTGTCGAGCTGATCGGCGAGCAAGCGCGCTTCACTGGCCAGGTGTTCCTGGCGGGTGATCAGGTTGGCGTTGTCCAGCGAACGCAGGGCAAACAGGGTGCTACCGGTAATCACCACAGCCAGCACGATGGCAAGGGCGATACCGAGTTGCGAGGCAATCCGGGCACGGGGTTGAGACATGAAAGCTCCTGGCAAGAGGGGCCGGGATCGTCCTGATCACGCTGACCGTCCGCATCAATACGGGAATCGAACCATCTAGGCGTGGTTCTGATGCCTCTGCTTCGGCGGCGCGGAGCAATACTTGAGCATGCAACAGGGTTATCCTGCGCAAACGTTCAACCGGCTCCGATAGGCGCTGATAACCCCAGTATTTCTACCTTGGGCAGGTCCATGGAATCCGCTTCGCCTTGCAGAAAATCGCTCAGGCGCCGCAAGCGCTCACCACCGGGGCGGGTCCTGGGCCAGACCAGGTAGTAGTCCAGCCCACTGGCCACTGCCGTCGGCCACGGCAGGCTCAGGCGGCCCTGGGCGACGTCCTCGGCAACCATCAGCAAGTCGCCCATGGATACGCCATAACCGCGGGCCGCGGCGATCATGCCCAGCTCCAGGGTGTCGAACACCTGGCCGCCCTTGAGCGACACCTTGTCAGTGAGGTCCATGCGCGCCAGCCAACTGCGCCAGTCGCGCTTGTCGGGGGTCGGATGCAGCAGCTCGACAGCAGCCAGGCGCCGCTCGTCCCAGGATCCTTCCTTGAGCAGTTCCGGCGCGCCGACCGGGATCAACAGCTCGGAGAACAGCCGCTTGACCTCCCAATCCGGCGGAAAGTGACCATCGCTGAGCAACACCGCGCAGTCGAAAGGTTCATGGTTGAAATCGACATGATCGACATCCATCCAGGCGCTGGTCAGTTGCACCTCGTTGCCCGGCTGCAGGTGGCGAAAGCGACTGAGGCGCGCCAGCAGCCAGCGCATGGTCAGGGTCGAAGGGGCTTTCATGCGCAGGATGTCGTCTTCGCTGCGCAGGGTGTTGCAAGCCCGTTCCAGCGCGGCGAAGCCTTCGCGCACACCCGGCAAGAGCAAACGCGCCGCTTCGCTGAGTTGCAGGCTGCGGCCATTGCGCACGAACAAACGGCAGGCGAAGTGATCTTCAAGGGTGCGGATGTGCCGGCTGACCGCACTTTGGGTTATCGATAACTCATCTGCGGCGCGGGTGAACGAACTGTGTCGGGCAGCCGCTTCGAAGGCCCGCAGTGCGTACAGAGGCGGTAAACGGCGAGACATGGCGGCGGGCTCCGAGTTATCCACAAGCGATCGCCAGGATCATACTCCCATGAGTTTTAATCATGCCAACCATCGCTATTATCCTTTTGTGGATAACCGCACGAAGCCTCAGACTTTCACGCTTTGAATCTATCGCGTAAGAAAAGGACGACTCCATGCAGGCTGCGCCTACCCAAGAACTCAAGGCTTTGCTGCGCCTGGCCGGGCCGCTGATTGCCTCGCAGTTGGCGCACATGCTGATGGTGCTCACCGACACCCTGATGATGGCCCGCATCAGCCCGCAGGCCTTGGCCGGTGGCGGCCTGGGCGCGGCGAGTTATTCGTTCGTGTCGATTTTCTGCCTGGGCGTGATCGCTGCTGTCGGCACCCTGGTGGCAATTCGCAAGGGTGCTGGCGACATCGCCGGCGCCACCCGCCTGACCCAGGCCGGGTTGTGGCTGGCCTGGGTCATGGCTCTGGTGGCGGCTTTGGCGCTGTGGAACCTGGAGCCGGTACTGCTATTGCTCGGCCAGAGCCCGAACAACGTCGAGGCCGCCACACAGTTCCTGCTGTTGCTGCCCTTCGCCCTGCCCGGCTACCTGAGCTTCATGGCCCTGCGCGGCTTTACCAGCGCCATTGGCCGCTCGACGCCGGTGATGGTCATCAGCCTGATCGGTACGGTAGCCAATTTCCTGCTCAACTATGCGCTGATCGAAGGCATGTTCGGCCTGCCGAAGTTGGGCCTGGTGGGCATCGGCCTGGTGACCGCAATCGTTGCCAACTGCATGGCCGTGGCCATGGCGCTGTATATCCGCTGGCACCCGGCGTATGCGCCCTACCCGATTCGCCAGGGCCTGAGCCGCCCGTCGTGGCCGGCCCTGCGTGAGTTGTGGCGCCTGGGCCTGCCGATTGGCGGCACCTACACCGTGGAAGTCGGCCTGTTCGCCTTCGCCGCGCTGTGCATGGGCGTGCTCGGCAGCACCGAGCTTGCCGCGCACCAGATTGCCCTGCAGATCGTCTCTACCGCATTCATGATTCCGGCTGGCCTGTCGTACGCCGTGACCATGCGTGTCGGGCTCTATTACGGTGCCGACAACCTGTTGGGGGCCCGCCATGCCGGCCGCGTAGGTATCGGCTTCGGCGCGGCGATGATGCTGATGTTCGCCATGCTCTTCTGGCTGCTGCCAGACCCGCTGGTGGGGCTGTTCCTCGACCACGGGGACCCGGCCTTTGCCGACATCATCCAGCTGGCGGTAAGCCTGTTGATGGTCGCCGCCTGGTTCGAGCTGTTCGACGGCGTGCAAACCATCGCCATGGGCTCGATCCGAGGCCTCAAGGATGCCAAGACCACCTTCCTGGTCGGGCTGTTCTGTTACTGGGTTATCGGTGCGCCGGCGGCCTGGCTGCTGGCCTTCAACCTCGGCCTGGGCGCGGTAGGCGTGTGGTGGGGGCTGGCGCTGGGCCTGGCGTGTGCGGCGGTGAGCCTGACCCTGGCATTCGAATGGCGGATGAAGCGCTTGCTGGGCAGTGCCGCTGGGGTGAACAAGGTGACTGCTTCGGTGGTTTGAAGGGCCCTGTGGGAGCTGGACTTGCCAGCGATGGGCTGCAAAGCAGCCCCGGAATCTACAACGCCACCGCCTGCTGCGCCGGCCCGCGGAGCAAATACTCCATCAACTCATCAATCGGCAACGGCCGGCTGATCAGAAACCCCTGCACCTGATCGCAATCGAAACTGCGCAGCAGGTCCATTTGCTCCGGGGTTTCCACGCCCTCGGCCACCACCTCGAGGTTGAGGTTGTGCGCCAGGTTGATCATCGCGTGCACCAGCTTGCGGTTTTCTTCACGCTGCTCCATGCCGCCGACAAAGCTGCGATCGACCTTGAGCAAGGTGATCGGCAGGCTGTTGAGGTGCACGAACGACGAAAAGCCGGTGCCGAAATCGTCCAGCGAGAAGCGCACGCCCAGGCGCCCAAGGGCGTCCATGGTCTGTTTGACCAGGTCGTTGCGGCGCATCACGGCGGTTTCGGTCAGCTCGAATTCCAGCCAGCGGGCATCGACCCCGTGCTCGATGATCAGCCGGCTCAGGGTTGCCAACAACTGGCTATCCTGAAACTGGCGAAACGACAGGTTCACCGCCATGTGCAGCGGCGCCAGGCCCTGTTCGCGCAGCGCCTGCATGTCGCGCAGGGCCCGGGAGATGACCCAGTAGCCCAAAGGCACGATCAGCCCGCTCTGCTCGGCCAGCGGTACGAACTCGCTGGGCGGCAGCAGCCCGCGCTCGGCATGGCGCCAGCGCACCAGGGCTTCGAGGCCGACGATGCGCCCGTCGGCCAGGTTCAGTCGCGGCTGGTAGTGCAGTTCCAGCTCGTCACGACGCAGCGCCCGGCGCAGTTCGCTTTCCAGGTCGGCAAGGCTGCGGGCGTTGCGGTTGATGCGTTCGTTGAAGACGTGAAAGGTACAACCCTGAGTGCTCTTGGCCTGCTGCATGGCGATGTGCGCATGCCACATCAGCGGGTCCGCGCCCCCCTGGGCGCGAGCGTGGGCAACCCCCAGGCTGCAACCGAGCAACAGGCTTTCGCCGTCGATCCAGTAGGGTTCGGCCAGGGCTTCAGTGATGCGTTCGGCCATCCATTCGGCGCGTTGCGGCTCGCGACGGGTATCGATCAGCAGGGCAAACTCGTCGCTGCCCAGGCGCGCAACCTGGTCGCCGGCTTCAAGCTGGCTTTTCAGCCGCCCCACCACTTGCAGGATCAGCCGGTCGCCGGCCTGGTGGCCGAGGGCGTCGTTGGCATGGCGAAAGTTGTCGAGGTCCAGGTGCCCGAGGGCGACACCGCGCCCTTCGTTGTCGGCCAGGCGCGCGGCCAGCAGGGTCTGAAAGCCCTGGCGGTTGGCGATACCGGTCAGCGGGTCCTGTTCGGCCAGACGTTGCAGGGTCGCTTCGAGGACGCCACGCTCGCGGACATGGCGCAGGCTGCGGCGCAGGATATTGCTGGTCAGCTGGTCGCGGATCAACCAGTCGCTGACACCCGGTGGCGGCACCTGCGGTTCGTGCTCGAGCAGCAGCACCATCGGCAGTACGCATCGCCCGGGCGCCGGCTGCAGTGGCGGGGTCGCCAGCACCAGCGCATTGCGGTCATTGGCAAACAGGGTATCGACTGCCTCCCAGTTCGGAGCGGTCAGCAATACCGCCTGGCCCGCCATCGGCAGCAGACACTCGCGCAACACAGTGGCCCATTCCGGCTCATCGGCCAGCAGGAGCAAACGCAAGGGTTCGACGGGCGTAGACAAGCTGGCTCCTTAGGACGTAGGCGCAGTCAAATGACGATGGGCAGCGAGATTGCGTATCCTAAACCATTAATGAAAATGATTTTCACTTAAAGTCATGCCATTCCATTGCCGACATCCCGCAGGTTTCGCCACGCATCCTGCGGGAAAGTATCAAATGCGGCAAATTTAGATCGCGCGGTACGTCACACTGTCAGACGGTCGCGGCAGAAACTTTCTACCCCTGCTAAAATGCCCGGCTATTTTTCTAGCGTCCCCGGTTTTCGTCATGTCCCGACTCAACCCCCGGCAACAAGAAGCCGTGAATTACGTCGGCGGCCCTCTTTTGGTGCTCGCCGGTGCAGGCTCCGGCAAAACCAGCGTGATCACCCGCAAGATCGCGCACCTGATCCAGAACTGCGGCATACGTGCCCAGTACATCGTGGCCATGACCTTTACCAACAAGGCCGCGCGGGAGATGAAAGAGCGGGTCGGCACCCTGCTGCGCAAGGGCGAAGGCCGCGGCCTGACCGTGTCGACCTTCCACAACCTGGGCCTGAACATCATCCGCAAGGAGCATGAACGGCTAGGCTTCAAACCGGGCTTCTCGATTTTCGACGAGACCGACGTCAAAGCCCTGATGACCGACATCATGCAGAAGGAATATTCGGGCGACGACGGCGTCGACGAGATCAAGAACATGATCGGTGCCTGGAAGAACGACCTGATCCTGCCGCCCGAAGCCCTGGAAAACGCCCGCAACCCCAAGGAACAGACCGCCGCGGTGGTCTATGCGCACTACCAGCGCACCTTGCGGGCGTTCAACGCGGTGGACTTCGACGACCTGATCCTGCTGCCGGTCAAGCTGTTCCAGGACAACCCCGATGTCCTCGAGAAGTGGCAGAACAAGGTCCGTTACCTGCTGGTCGACGAATACCAGGACACCAACGCCAGCCAGTACCTGCTGGTGAAGATGCTGATCGGCACGCGCAACCAGTTCACCGTGGTTGGCGACGACGACCAGTCGATCTACGCCTGGCGCGGTGCGCGGCCCGAGAACCTGATGCTGCTCAAGGACGACTACCCGTCGCTGAAAGTGGTGATGCTCGAGCAGAACTACCGCTCCACCAGCCGCATTTTGCGCTGCGCCAACGTCCTCATCTCGAACAACCCGCATGCCTTCGAAAAGCAGCTGTGGAGCGAGATGGGCCATGGCGACGAGATCCGCGTGATCCGCTGCAAGAACGAGGAAGCCGAGGCTGAACGGGTGGCCATGGAAATTCTCAGCCTGCACCTGCGCACCGACCGGCCCTACAGCGACTTCGCCATTCTTTACCGGGGCAACTACCAGGCCAAGCTGATCGAGCTGAAGCTGCAACACCACCAGGTGCCGTATCGCCTGTCGGGCGGCAACAGCTTTTTCGGACGCCAGGAAGTCAAGGACCTGATGGCCTACTTCCGCCTGCTGGTAAACCCGGACGACGACAACGCCTACCTGCGGGTGATCAACGTACCGCGCCGGGAAATTGGCTCGACCACCCTGGAAAAGCTCGGCAACTACGCCACCGAGCGCAAGATTTCGATGTATGCCGCCAGCGAGGAGCTGGGCCTTGGCGAGCACCTGGACAGTCGCTACACCGATCGCCTGCAGCGCTTCAAGCGCTGGATGGACAAGGTCCGCGAGCAGGTCGCCCTGGAAGATCCGATCGCTGCCCTGCGCAGCATGATCATGGACATCGACTACGAAAACTGGATTCGCACCAACAGCTCCAGCGACAAGGCCGCGGATTTTCGCATGAGCAACGTCTGGTTCCTGATCGAGGCGTTGAAAAACACCCTCGAGAAAGACGAAGACGGCGGCATGACCATCGAAGAAGCCATCGGCAAGCTGGTGCTGCGCGACATGCTCGAGCGCCAGCAGGAAGAGGAAGACGGCGCCGAAGGCGTGCAGATGATGACCCTGCACGCCTCCAAGGGTCTGGAATTCCCCTACGTCTTCATCATGGGCATGGAAGAGGAAATCCTCCCGCACCGCTCCAGCATCGAAGCCGACACCATCGAGGAAGAACGGCGCCTGGCCTACGTAGGGATTACCCGCGCACGTCAGACCCTGGCCTTCACCTTTGCCGCCAAGCGCAAGCAGTACGGCGAGATCATCGATTGTTCGCCGAGCCGCTTCCTGGACGAGCTGCCCGACGACGACCTGGCCTGGGAGGGCCTTGACGACGCGCCGACCGAAGTGAAGGCCGCCCGTGGCAACAATGCACTGGCCGATATCCGTGCCATGCTCAAACGTTAGATAATCAACCTTTGCTGCGGCGTATTGCCGTGGCCACTCTTGCTACATCGAGGAAATACCACAGTGGAAGCACTGCACCAGAAGATTCGCGAAGAAGGCATCGTGCTTTCCGATCAGGTTCTCAAAGTCGATGCGTTTCTCAACCATCAGATCGACCCTGCGCTGATGCAACTGATTGGCGACGAGTTCGCCCGTCTGTTCGCCGATTCGGGCATCACCAAGATCGTCACCATTGAAGCCTCGGGCATTGCCCCGGCGGTGATGACCGGCCTGAAACTGGGCGTTCCGGTGATTTTCGCACGCAAGCACCAGTCGCTGACCCTGACCGAAAACCTGCTGGTGGCTTCGGTGTATTCCTTCACCAAGCAGACCGAAAATACCGTGGCGATCTCCCCGCGCCACCTCAACAGCAGCGACCGCGTGCTGGTGATCGACGATTTCCTGGCCAACGGCAAAGCCTCCCAGGCGCTGATTTCGATCATCAAGCAAGCCGGCGCCACTGTTGCCGGCCTGGGTATCGTCATCGAGAAATCGTTCCAGGGCGGCCGTGCCGAGCTGGACAGCCAGGGTTACCGCGTTGAATCGCTGGCCCGGGTGAAGTCGCTGAAAGATGGCGTGGTTACTTTCATCGAGTAACTCGCCTTGATCCTATCGCCGGCAAGGCCGGCTCCCACAGGGCACCAGGTTGACCCTGCCCCTTGTGGGAGCCGGCCTTGCCGGCGATAGGCCCTCAAGCGTCCGCTGTCGCCTGCAACCCCGCCAGCAACAGCCGCTGATACAGCTCCTCCTTCAGCCCCTGCGGCTGCGCCAGGTTCATCCGCGCCAACTGCGCCGGATACGCCTCAGGTGCCGGTGCATCCAGCGCCGCCTTGCCCAGCTCCAGCACCTCGCTCAACTTGAACTTGCTCTTGAGCCAGTTCAGCGCCCGCAACAAATCGCGCTCCTCAGCCGTGAAATCACTGCCCAGCGGATACTCGGGGAACAACCGTGCGTGCCGGTCGCGCAGCGCCTGCATACGCTGCGGGGTGTTGTCGGTGAAGCGTGAGGCCAGGCGGAAGTCCCTCGGTAGCTTGCCGGCCTTCTGCGCCCGCTCGATCAGTTCGGCCTGAAAGCGCGAGTCACTGATAGCCAGCAAGCGAGCAATCACCTCGGCATCGGTCTGCCCACGCAGGTCGGCAATACCGTATTCGGTGACGACGATATCGCGCAGGTGGCGGGGAATGGTGCAGTGGCCATATTCCCAGACCAGGTTGGAACTGACCTCGCCGCCCGCCTCGCGCCAGCTGCGCAGCAGCAGGATCGAACGCGCGCCTTCCAGGGCATGGCCCTGGGCAACGAAGTTGTACTGCCCGCCGACCCCGCTGAGCACCCGGCCGTCTTCCAGCTGGTCGGCGACCCCGGCGCCCATCAAGGTCATGGTGAACACCGTATTGATAAAGCGCGCATCCCGGCGCTGCAGGCGCTTGAGCGACTCCTGGCCATACAGCTCGTTGATGTAGCTGATGGCGCTCATGGCGAAGCGTTTACGCTGGCTTAGAGGCATTTCCCGCAGGCGCTGGTAAAACGCCTGAGGGCCAAGAAAGAAGCCGCCATGCACCAGCACACCCTGGTCATCCAGCTCGCCATTGTTGGCCGCCTGCTGACGCGCCTCGTCCGGGTACACCGGGCGGCGGATGATCCCGGCTTCGACCAGCGCCAGCAGGCCGTTGACGAACATTTCGCTGCAGCCATACAGGCCGTGGGCAAAGGGCTGAGTGCCGCCTTCGCGTTCGATCAGGGTCTGCCAGGGCGTCAGGTCGAGATCTGCCAGCAAAGCCTGGTACGCCTCGCTGTCAGCCTGTCGTGCCAGCAACCCGGCGGTCAACGCATCGCCCATGGCGCCAATGCCGATCTGCAGGGTGCCGCCATCGCGCACCAGGGTACTGGCATGCAGGCCGATAAAATGGTCCTGGGTGGTGACCGGCATGTTCGGCGTTGAGAACAGCCGGGTGCTTTCCGGGCGGTCGATCAGCAGGTCGAAGTCATCCCGGGGCAGCTCGGACGCGCCCGGCATGTACGGCAGTTCGGCATGCACCTGGCCGAGCATGAGGATGGTTTCACCGGCTGCCCGGCGGCGGGCAATCATCGGCAGCAGGTCGAGGGTGATGTCCGGGTTGCAGCTCAGGCTCAACTGGCCGGGATGTGCAGGATCTTCGGCTACCAACTGCGCCACCAGGTTCAAGCCCTTGGCGTTGATATCGCGGGCGGCGTGGCTGTAGTTACTGCTGACGTAGTCCTGCTGGGCCATGGCACTGTGCAGCAAGCTACCGGGCTGCATGAAGAATTGCTCGACACGGATGTTGGCCGGCAACTGATCGCGGCGCAGGTCGTGCAGGTAGTCCAGCTCAAGGTAGTCGGCGAACACCCGCTCAATGAAAGGCTCGAGAAAGCGCCGTTGCAAGCCATCGCCCAGGTCCGGGCGGCCCAGGCTCAAGGCGGTGTAAATCGTCAGCTGGCGCTCGGGCAACTGGCGAATCCGCGCGTACAGGGCGTTGACGAAGCGGTTGGGCTTGCCCAGCCCCAGCGGCAGGCCCATGTGGATATGCGCGGGCAGGCGCGCCAGCACCTGGTCTACGGCATCGTCGATCGAACAGCTGTACGCCATCTCGGCCTCCTGTGGCATTCCTTGAACAGGTTGGACCGAGCATGCCGCCAGATTGCTGCGCTGGCCAGCGCTAAAAAGCACAAAGCCCGCACGTGGCGGGCTTTGTTGGGCAAGCGCTGGGCTTACAGGCCGGACATCTTCTTGATGGCGCCCATCAGGTCGTCATCCGAGCAGTCGGCGCAGGTGCCTTTGGGCGGCATGGCGTTGATACCGGTAATGGCCTTGGCCAAGATGCCGTCCAGGCCACCCTGGTGGTCGGAGCGCTCTTTCCAGGCGGCGGTATCGCCGATTTTCGGCGCGCCGAGCAGGCCGCTGCCATGGCAAGCATTGCAGTGCTTGGCGATGATTTCATCCGGGGTCTTGGCACCGCCGCCAGCAGCAGAGGCTGCGACTTCCATTCCCTTGCATTCCTGCCCCTGTACACACACCTGGCCAACCGGATCCAGTCGCTTGGCGATGTCGTCGTTGGTCGCAGCTTGAGCGCTGACTGCCCAAAGGGCCAATACGGCAGCTGGTACGGCCAGCATTTTCTTGATTAGATTCACGCGTACACCCTCATGGTGGCTAGTCACGCCCGCGGCCACGGTTTCGCAGGCGGCGCAAGTATAACGGGAACCCTGGCTCACCGAAACAACCCTAGTGTCCAAAGGGTCTTAGCCGCGACAATCCGCCGCGCAATGCCTGCTAGAAGTTGGCCGGAGTCGCCGCGCTGATCAGCCGGGCCGGCTCATCGTAAGGATTGCGGAAACGGTGCGGCTTGGTACTTTCAAAATAGTAGCTGTCGCCCGCTTCGAGGATAAAAGTTTCCAGCCCCACCACCAGTTCAAGGCGGCCTTCAAGGAGGATGCCGGTTTCTTCGCCATCATGGGTGAGCATCTCTTCGCCAGTATCGGCACCCGGCGGGTAGACCTCGTTGAGGAAGGCAATGGCCCGGCTCGGGTGCGCCTTGCCGACCAGTTTCATGGTCACCGCGCCGTCCGAAATGTCGATCAGTTCGTGGGCCTTGTAAACGATCTGGGTGGGGTTTTCCGGTTGCAGCTCTTCGGAAAAGAACTCGACCATGGACATCGGGATACCGCTCAGCACCTTGCGCAGCGAGCTGATGGAAGGGCTGACGCTGTTCTTCTCGATCATCGAGATGGTGCTGTTGGTGACGCCCGCACGTTTGGCGAGTTCACGCTGTGACAGGCCCTTGAGCTTGCGTATGGCTTGCAGTCGTTCACCGACGTCCAAAGCTGGAGCCCTCCTAAACGAACGAGTGGGGTCGAAATTGAACGTTATCATCGCAACAGCGTTCAGTATTTACAACACTTCGACCCGCAGCCTGTCCGCTTTGGCGCCTTAATCGCCGCTGTAGTCCAGCGGTACGCGCTTGAGGTTGCAGAAAATCTGGTAAGGGATGTTGCCAGCATGCATGGCCACTTCGCTGGCCAGCACGTTTTTACCCCACAGTTCCACCGGGCTGCCGAGGCCCGCTTCCGGCACGTCAGTAAGGTCAATACAGAGCATGTCCATTGACACCCGGCCGATCAGCTGTGTGCGCTTGCCCGCTACCAATACCGGCGTGCCGTTGGGTGCCTGGCGTGGGTAGCCATCGGCGTAACCCATGGCCACCACACCAACCCGGGTCGGCCGCGGGCTGAGGAACTTGGCGCCATAACCGACTGGTTCGCCAGCCGGCAGCTCACGGACGCTGATCACCCGTGATTGCACGGTCATGACCGGCTGCAGCCGAGCAGCTTCGGCCTGCGGCACTTCGAACGGCGTGGCGCCGTACAGCATCAGGCCCGGGCGCACCCAGTCACTGGGCATGTTCGGCCAACCGAGCACGGCTGGCGAGTTGCGCAGGCTGACCTCGGCGCTCAGGCCCTGGCGCGCGACCTGGAATACCGCCAGTTGCTCGTTGCTGGCCTCGCTGTCGAGTTCGTCGGCACGGGCGAAGTGGCTCATCAGCACGATGCGCGCCACTTTGCCGCTGGCCAGCAGGCGCTGGTAGGCGGCCTGGTAGTCCTTGGCGTGCAGGCCGACCCGGTGCATGCCCGAGTCAAGCTTGAGCCAGACGGTGATCGGCTTGCTCAGGTGCGCTTGTTCGATCGCCTCCAGCTGCCACAGCGAATGCACCACGCACCACAGGTCATGCTGGGCGATCAGTTGCAGCTCGCTGGCTTCGAAAAAGCCTTCGAGCAACAGCACCGGCGGTTTGATCCCGGCCGCGCGCAGCTCCAGCGCCTCTTCGATGCAGGCCACGGCAAAACCATCGGCGTGCTGCTCCAGGGCCAGGGCGCAACGCACGGCACCGTGACCATAGGCATCGGCCTTGATCACGGCCAGGGCTTTGGCTCCGGTCAGTTCGCGGGCAAGTTGATAGTTGTGACGCAGGGCTTGAAGATCGATCAGGGCACGGGCAGGACGCATGACGGCAGCCTTCTGGGCAGTCTGGTTAGAAGTAAAAAGCCCGGTGCTCGCAGACTGCTGGTCGGCCGCCGGCGGCACCGGGTGAGGGATCGGGATTACGGCAGTGCGGCGACCACCGACAGCTCGACGAGGATCTCCGGTTCGCACAACTTGGCTTCAACGGTGGCACGGGCCGGGGCGACGCCTTTTGGCAGCCACTTGTCCCACACCGCGTTCATGCCCTGAAAGTGCGCGTCGATGTCCTTGAGGTAAATGGTCACCGAGAGCAGGCGGCTCTTGTCGGTGCCGGCCAGGTCCAGCAGGCGCTCAATGTTGGCCAGGGTCTCGCGGGTTTGCTGCTCGATCCCGGCGTTCATGTCGTCACCCACCTGGCCCGCGAGGTACACGGTGCCGTTGTGGGTAACGATCTGGCTCATGCGCTCATTGGTGAGCTGGTGCTGGACTGACATGCTTGGCAGGCTCCTGGTGTTTTCCGTAGCGAGAGATATCGAGGCCTTCGGCGCTGATTTGCGGCTTCTTGCGCGCAATCAGGTCGGCCAGCAGGCGACCGGAGCCGCAGGCCATGGTCCAGCCCAGAGTACCGTGACCGGTGTTGAGGAACAGGTTACGGAACGGGGTAGCACCAACGATCGGCGTACCGTCCGGGGTGGTCGGGCGCAGGCCGGTCCAGAAACTGGCCTGGCTCAGGTCGCCGCCACGAGGATAAAGGTCGTTGACGATCATCTCCAGGGTTTCGCGCCGGCGCGGATTCAGCGACAGGTCAAAACCGGCGATTTCAGCCATGCCGCCAACGCGGATACGGTTGTCGAAACGGGTGATCGCAACCTTGTAGGTTTCGTCGAGAATGGTCGAGGTCGGGGCCATGGCCGGGTCGGTGATCGGCACGGTCAGCGAGTAGCCTTTGAGCGGATAGACCGGAGCCTTGATGCCCAACGGCTTGAGCAGCTGCGGCGAGTAACTGCCCAGGGCCAGCACGTAACGGTCGGCGGTTTCCAGCTTGCCGTCGATCCATACGCCGTTGATGCGGTCACCGGCGTAGTCCAGGCGCTGAATGTCCTGGCCAAAGCGGAACTCGACACCGAGCTTGATCGCCATTTCCGCCAGGCGGGTGGTGAAAAGCTGGCAGTCGCCGGTCTGGTCGTTGGGCAGGCGCAGGGCACCGGCAAGGATATCGGTGACGTTGGCCAGGGCCGGCTCGACGCGGGCAATGCCTTCGCGGTCGAGAACTTCGTAAGGCACGCCGGACTGCTCGAGGACGGCGATGTCCTTGGCGGCGTTATCCAGTTGCGCCTGGGTGCGGAACAGCTGGGTAGTACCCAGGGTGCGGCCTTCGTAGGCAATGCCGGTTTCAGCGCGCAGTTCGTCGAGGCAGTCACGGCTGTATTCGGACAGGCGCACCATGCGCTCTTTGTTCACCGCGTAACGGTTGGCGGTGCAGTTGCGCAGCATTTGCGCCATCCACAGGTACTGGTCAATGTCGGCGGTGGCCTTGATGGCCAGGGGCGCGTGGCGCTCCAGCAGCCACTTGATGGCCTTGAGCGGCACACCCGGGGCAGCCCAGGGCGAGGCGTAACCAGGCGAGACCTGGCCGGCGTTGGCAAAGCTGGTTTCCATGGCGACTGCCGGTTGGCGGTCGACCACGACGACTTCGAACCCTTGCCGTGCCAGATAGTAGGCACTGGCGGTTCCGATCACACCGCTACCAAGTACCAGAACTCGCATGTTTATTACCCTCGACGCAGCGTACCGCTGACATTTGTTGTTAATGGCGTAGATGCGCGCAGTATAGGAAGGTATGACCAGTGCTTTTCACTATATAAAAGCCTATATTTGGCGAGAATTCTCGGCAAGGTTGGCTTTTACGGAGGGGCATCCACTATGAGAACCCAGCACCAAAGCAAACGTGAACTGGACAAGATCGACCGCAATATCCTGCGCATCCTGCAGGCAGATGGACGCATTTCGTTTACTGAACTGGGCGAAAAGGTCGGCCTGTCGACCACCCCCTGCACCGAGCGGGTTCGGCGCCTGGAGCGCGAAGGGATCATCATGGGCTACAACGCCCGGCTCAACCCGCAGCATTTGAAGGGCAGCCTGCTGGTCTTCGTTGAGATCAGCCTTGACTACAAGTCGGGCGACACTTTCGAAGAGTTCCGACGTGCCGTACTGAAGTTGCCGCACGTGCTCGAGTGCCACCTGGTCTCGGGCGATTTCGATTACCTGGTCAAGGCACGGATTTCCGAGATGGCCTCATACCGCAAGCTGCTTGGCGACATCCTGCTCAAGCTGCCGCATGTGCGCGAGTCGAAGAGCTACATCGTCATGGAAGAGGTGAAGGAAAGCCTCAACCTGCCGATTCCGGACTGAGGCTCAAACCAGCACTTGGCGGGTGCTGGCGATGTACTGGTGGACCAGCTTCTCGGCCTGCGGATCGATCATCTCGGCCGGGGCGCGGCCATTGGGGCATGGCAGCTTCGGCGTGGTGCCGAACAAGCGGCAGATCAGCGGCCGCTCTTCGTATACGGTGCAGCCGTTGGGGCCCAGGTGCACGCAGTTGAGTTCTGCCAGCGCGGCTTCCTGCTCGGCGGCACTCTTGCGCGGCAGGCGGGCCATTTCTTCTGAGGACGTGGTTACCGGCCCGCAGCAGTCGTGACAGCCCGGCACGCATTCAAACGACGGGATCTGCTCGCGCAGGAAGCGGATCTTGTGGCTGTTACAACTCATGGCGGCCTGCGGCAAAGAAGTCTGGTGCTCTATTTTGCCCTACGGTTGCCCACCCCTGAAAGCGCAGCTTATCCTGCGTAAAATTTTCCAAACACTCAAAACCAGGACATCGCCATGAACGCCGGCGTTCAGCAGCCCGCCTCGCACACCGCTTCTTACTATGCTGCCAGCAGCGCCCCAAAAGCGGATTACCCACAGCTGCAGGGCGAACTGAGTTGCGACGTCTGCGTCGTGGGCGGTGGTTTTTCCGGGTTGAACACGGCGATCGAACTGGCCGAACGTGGCCTTAATGTGATCCTGCTCGAAGCCCGCAAGATCGGCTGGGGCGCCAGCGGGCGTAATGGCGGGCAGTTGATTCGCGGCGTCGGTCACGGCCTTGAGCAGTTCACCTCGATCCTCGGCTGTGACGGCGTGCGCGAGCTCAAGCTGATGGGCCTCGAAGCGGTGGACATCGTCCGTGAACGTATCGAACGGCACAGCATCGACTGCGACCTGACCTGGGGTTACTGCGACCTGGCCAACAAACCGCGTGACCTGCAAGGTTTCGCCGAAGATGCCGAAGAACTGCGCACCCTCGGCTATCGCCACGAGCTGCGCCTGGTGCCGCCGGAGCAGATGCACAGCGTGGTGGGCTCGGATCGCTACGTCGGCGGTTTGATCGACATGGGCTCCGGGCATTTGCACCCGCTAAACCTGGCCCTGGGCGAGGCGGTCGTTGCCAGCAAGCTGGGCGTGCGCCTGTTCGAGCAGTCTGCGGTGACGCGCATCGACTACGGTTCACAGGTTCGCGTGCATACCGCGCAAGGCTCGGTATTGGCCAGCACCCTGGTGCTCGGTTGCAACGCCTACTTGAACGACCTGAACCCCGAACTCGGTGGCAAGGTGCTGCCCGCCGGCAGCTACATCATTGCCACCGAGCCTCTGAGCGAAGCCCAGGCCAGCCAGTTGCTGCCGCAAAACATGGCCGTCTGCGACCAGCGCGTGGCGCTGGATTACTACCGCCTGTCAGCTGATCGCCGCTTGCTGTTCGGCGGTGCCTGCCATTACTCCGGGCGAGATCCGCAGGACATCGCCGTCTACATGCGGCCGAAAATGCTCAAGGTCTTCCCGCAGCTTTGCGAAGTGCGGATCGACTATCAATGGGGCGGGATGATCGGCATCGGTGCCAATCGTCTGCCACAGATCGGTCGCCTGCCCGACCAGCCCAATGTGTACTTCGCCCAGGCGTACTCCGGCCATGGCCTGAATGCCACGCACCTGGCCGGCAGGCTGCTCGGTGAAGCCATCAGCGGCCAGCACAGCGGGCGCTTCGACCTGTTCGCCCGAGTACCGCACATCACCTTCCCGGGCGGCAAGCACCTGCGCTCGCCGCTGCTGGCCCTGGGCATGCTCTGGCACAGGATGAAAGAGCTGGTCTAAGAGCGCCAAAACGGCTTAAGGCCTTCCTCGCGGGCCTGTGCAGGGGTCAGGCCGACGTCGCGCAGTTGCGCGGCATCCAGCGCCAGCAACGCCCTGCGGGTATTCCAGCGATGAACCATCAGGCCCCAGCGACTGAGACCGGTGGGCGCGCTGAACAGTTGGATACGCTGCTCGCGGCTCAGTTCTTCGGCATACAGTTTCAGGCGCACATCGCTCATACCGCTCATTGCTTGTTACCTCCAGGGTGTGTGAACCGTGGAGAAAGCATGCGCGCCTGGGCAAAACCATTACAGATCCAAAAAGCGGTTATTATTTCCATACAGAATTGGCAGATTTCCTACTGAATGCTGTATTTTTTCTTCATCTGTATTGGTCAGTTGCTGTAGCCGTTTTCCGGAGTATGCCATGACGCTGTACATCAACCTCGCCGAGCTGCTCGGCGCCCGCATCGAACAAGGTTTGTACCGCCCCGGCGATCGCTTGCCTTCGGTGCGCGCCCTGAGCATCGAGCATGGTGTCAGCCTTAGCACCGTGCAGCAGGCTTACCGCCTGCTGGAAGACAATGGCCTGGCCGCGCCCCGGCCCAAGTCCGGATACTTCGTGCCCAACAGTCGCAGCCTGCCTGCCCTTCCCGATGTCAGCCGCCCGGCCCAACGCCCGGTGGATATTTCCCAGTGGGAGCAGGTCATCGAGCTGATCCGCAGCGTACCGAGCAAGGATGTCGTACAGTTGGGCCGTGGCATGCCCGATATCGACAGCCCGACTCTCAAGCCGCTGTTGCGTAGCCTTGCCCAGCTTAGCCGGCGCCAGGACATGCCCGGCCTGTATTACGACACCATCTCCGGCACCCAGGCCCTGCGCGAGCAGATCGCCCGGCTGATGCTCGACTCCGGCTGTACCGTGAGCCCGGCGGACCTGGTGGTTACTACCGGTTGCCACGAAGCGCTGTCGAGCAGCATCCGTGCGGTGTGCCAGCCCGGCGATATCGTCGCAGTAGATTCTCCCAGCTTTCATGGCGCCATGCAGACCCTCAAGGGCCTGGGCATGAAAGCCCTGGAAATCCCTACCGACCCACTCACAGGGATCAGCCTCGAAGCCCTGGAACTGGCCCTGGAGCAGTGGCCGATCAAGCTCATCCAGATCACCCCGAATTGCAACAACCCCCTCGGCTACATCATGCCCGAGGCGCGCAAGAAGGCTTTGCTGACCCTCGCGCAACGCTTTGACGTGGCGATCCTCGAAGATGATGTGTACGGCGACCTTGCCTACACCTACCCCAGGCCGCGGACCATCAAGTCGTTCGACGAAGACGGCCGGGTGCTGTTGTGTAGTTCGTTCTCCAAGACCCTGGCGCCCGGCCTGCGCATTGGCTGGGTAGCCCCCGGCCGCTATCTGGAACGGGTGCTGCACATGAAGTACATCAGCACCGGTTGCACCGCCACCCAGCCGCAACTGGCCATCGCCGACTTCATCGAAGGCGGTCACTACCAACCGCACCTGCGGCGCATGCGCAGCCAGTACCAGCGCGGGCGCGACCAGATGAGCGATTGGGTCACCCGCTACTTTCCACCGGGCACCCGTGCCAGCCGGCCACAAGGCGGCTTCATGCTCTGGGTGGAGTTACCGGAAAGTTTCGACACACTGCGCCTGAACCGCGCTTTACTTAAGCAAGGGGTGCAAATCGCCGTCGGCAGCATTTTCTCGGCCTCAGGCAAATACCGTAACTGCCTGCGAATGAACTTTGCAGCACGCCCCAGCGCCGAAATCGAAGCGGCGGTGCGCAAGGTTGGCGAGACCGCCATTCGTCTACTGGCCCAGGAGCACATCGACGGGTAACTTTGCGCCGCCGCTTGCGGTCCATATTCATACGCCTCAGTTGTACAGGACGAATTTTGTTGAAAAGCCAGCGGGTGCTGCCACTACTGCTGTCGCTGTTGCTCGGCCTCGGTGGCTGTGCCAGCGTCAGCCAGCCACGGGAGGTCAGCCAGGCCCTGCCAGCCAGCGACTCGGCTTTCGGCCGTTCAGTGCAGCGCCAGGCCTCGGCCTACGACGGGCGCTCAGGGTTTCGCCTGTTGCCCAACAGCAATGAAGCCTTCCGTGCCCGCGCCGAGCTGATTCGCAACGCCCAGACGAGTATCGACCTGCAGTACTACATCGTCCACGATGGCCTCAGCACCCGTGCGCTGGTGCACGAACTGCTCCAGGCTGCCGACCGTGGCGTGCGCGTTCGCATCCTGCTCGACGACACCACCAGCGATGGCCTCGACGAACTGATCGGCACCCTGGCGGCGCACCCGAACATCCACATTCGCGTGTTCAACCCATTGCACCTCGGTCGCAGCACTGGCGTGACCCGGGCCATGGGCCGTCTGTTCAACTTGTCGTTGCAGCACCGGCGCATGCACAACAAGCTGTGGCTGGTGGACAACAGCATGGCCATCGTCGGTGGGCGCAACCTGGGCGATGAGTACTTTGATGCCGAACCCAACCTGAATTTCACTGACATCGACCTGCTCGGCGTCGGCCCGGTGGCCGAACAGTTGGGGCACAGTTTCGACCAGTACTGGAATAGCGCACTGAGCAAGCCGATTGGCGATTTTCTGTTCACCCAGCCCGATGCCAGCGACCTGCGCGATAGCCGCCAGCGCCTGGAGGCATCACTGGCCGAGGCGCGGATCAAGCGCAAGGCCCTGTATGACCGGCTGATGGCCTATCAGACCCGGCCACGCCTGGATGTCTGGCGCAACGAGCTGATCTGGGCCCATAACCAGGCGCTTTGGGACGCACCGAGCAAGGTCCTGGCCCGTGATGAACCTGACCCGCGGCTACTGATGACCCAACAGTTGGCGCCAGACCTGAACAACGTCCAGCACGAGCTGATCCTGATCTCGGCCTATTTCGTACCTCGCGAGTCCGGCCTGCTCTACCTGACCAGCCATGCCGACAAAGGCGTTTCGGTAAAGTTGCTGACCAACTCCCTGGAAGCCACCGATGTGCCCGCGGTGCATGGCGGTTACGCGCCCTATCGCAAGGCGCTGCTCGAGCATGGCGTGCATCTGTATGAACTGCGCCGTCAACCAGGCGACCCGAGTTCGAGCCGCAGCATCAATTTTCGCGGCAGCTCCGACTCCAGCCTGCACAGCAAGGCGATCGTCTTCGATCGCAAGAAGACCTTCATTGGCTCATTCAACTTCGACCCGCGCTCGGTGCTGTGGAACACCGAGGTCGGTGTGCTGGTCGACAGCCCGGAACTGGCCGAATACACCCGCGAGCTAGCCGCCCAGGGTATGGCCCCGGCGCTCAGCTACCAGCCGCAGCTGGTCGATGGCCAACTGGTCTGGGTGACCGAGGACAACCACCGCCTGCACACCCTGACCACCGAGCCCGGCGGTCTGTGGCGGCGCTTCAACGCCTGGATCAGCAAGGCTGTGGGCCTGGAGAAGATGCTCTAGACTGGCGCCGGCTCAAAGGCATTGGGCCGCCGCGCGAGCAGCACCAGGCCGAATGCCCCCACAGCCATGAACAGCGGCAGCGCATGCCCGCTGACCCATTGACTGCCCGCCCCTGCCGCCAGTGGCCCGATCAGGCAACCGATGCCCCATAGCTGCGCAACGTGAGCATTGGCGCGCACCAGTGCGTCGTCGCGGTAGCGCTCGCCAATCAGCACCAGCGACAAGGTGAACAGGCCGCCGGCACTGGCGCCAAACAACACCCACAACGGCCAGATCAGCGGCGTCTGCAGCAGCAGCGGGATTGCCAGGCTGGAAGCCAGCAGGGTCAAGGCACAACCACTGAACAACGTGCGCCGCGACATGCGGTCGGCCAGCGCGCCGATTGGCAACTGCAACAGCGCATCGCCCACCACTACGGTACTGACCATGAACAGGGCTATTTCAGTGGTGAAGCCCTGCTGCAAGCAGTAGACCGGCAACAAGGTCAGGATCATCGCCTCGAAGGCAGCGAACAGGGCAATGGCCCAGGCGATCACCGGCAAGCGCCGGCAGAAGCCGAACAGGTCGGCAAAGGTAACGCTGCAGGCTTCGGCACTCGGTGCACCGTCGCGACCAAGCAGCACCAGCGGCGCGGCAATCAGCAACCCGGCACCGATCCAGAAACCCAGGTCATCTTCCGAGCCCACCACGCCAAGCAACAGCGGCCCGGCCAACTGGCTCAGGGCATAACTGCTGCCATACAGTGCCACCAGACGGCCGCGCCACTGCTCGACCACCAGTTGGTTGATCCAGCTTTCGCCGAGGATGAAGACGATGGTCAGGATGATCCCGATCAGCAGGCGCAAGGCCAGCCACAACGGATAGCTGGGCAGCAGCGCCAGCAAGCCGATGGACAACGCCCCGGCCCACAGGCACAGGCGCATCAGCCCGGGTGTGCCGAAACGTGCCGCCAGACGGCTGGAAAGGCTGGCACCAACCAGCACGCCGATGGCCGGCATCGCCGCCATCACGCCAATAGCAAAGCTGCCGTAACCCCAGCTTTCCAGCCGCAGTGACACCAGCGGCATGCTGACGCCCAGAGCCAGACCGACGCTGAGCACGGCTGCCAGCACGGCAAAGTAGGTTCCCCAACGCATCGGCGTCTTTCTCCCGAAAAAAATCGCGGGGCAAGCCCGCTCCCACACTGTGGAAGATGGCTTGCCCCGCGACGGTCCGCCTGGATTTACAGCTTGATCCAGGTCGCCTTCAGCTCGGTGTACTTGTCCAGCGCGTGCAGCGACTTGTCACGGCCGTTACCCGACTGTTTGAAGCCACCGAACGGTGCGGTCATGTCGCCGCCATCGTATTGGTTGACCCACACGCTACCGGCACGCAGGGCCTTGGCGGTCAGGTGCGCCTTGGAGATGTCGGCGGTCCAGACACCGGCGGCCAGGCCGTACGGGGTGTCGTTGGCGATGTTGATCGCGTCGATGGTGGAGTCGAAGGTGATGACCGACAACACCGGGCCGAAGATCTCTTCCTGGGCGATCTTCATGGCGTTGGTCACGCCGTCGAAGATGGTCGGTTCGACGTAGGTGCCGCCGGTTTCTTCAAGAATGCGCTTACCACCTACCAGCAGCTTGGCGCCATCGCTGTGACCGGCGTCGATGTAGGACAGCACGGTGTTCATCTGCTGGGTATCGACCAGGGCACCGACGGTGGTGGCTGGGTCCAGCGGGTTGCCCGGCTTCCAGGCCTTGAGTGCTTCGAGCACCAGCGGCAGGAATTTGTCCTTGATCGAGCGTTCGACCAGCAGGCGCGAACCTGCGGTGCAGACTTCGCCCTGGTTGAAGGCGATGGCACTGGCGGCGGCTTCGGCGGCGGCATTGAGGTCCGGAGCGTCAGCGAAGACGATGTTCGGGCTCTTGCCGCCGGCTTCCAGCCAAACGCGCTTCATGTTCGACTCGCCTGCATAGATCATCAGTTGCTTGGCGATTTTGGTCGAGCCAGTGAACACCAGGGTATCGACGTCCATGTGCAGGGCCAGGGCCTTGCCGACAGTGTGGCCATAGCCTGGCAGCACGTTGAGCACACCCGCCGGGATACCTGCCTCGATCGCCAGTTGGGCGATACGGATGGCGGTCAGCGGCGATTTTTCCGAAGGCTTGAGCACCACCGAGTTACCAGTGGCCAGGGCCGGGCCGAGTTTCCAGCTAGCCATCAGCAGCGGGAAGTTCCACGGCACGATGGCGGCAACCACGCCTACTGGCTCGCGGGTCACCAGACCCAGCTGATCATGCGGGGTGGCGGCGACTTCGTCGTAGATCTTGTCAATCGCTTCACCATTCCAGCTCAGGGCCTGGGCGGCACCGGGCACGTCAATGTTCAGCGAGTCGCTGATCGGCTTGCCCATGTCCAGGGTTTCCAACAGGGCCAGCTCTTCGGCGTTCTGCTTGAGCAGGGCGGCGAAACGAATCATGGTGGCCTTGCGCTTGGCCGGGGCCAGGCGCGACCAGACGCCGGAGGCGAAGGTGGCGCGGGCGTTTTCCACGGCGCGGTTGGCATCAGCCTCGTCGCAGCTGGCGATCTGCGCCAGGAGGCGTCCGTCGACCGGGCTGAGGCACTCGAACGTGGCGCCGGAAACGGCAGCGGTGTATTCACCATTGATGAAAGCACGGCCTTCGATCTTCAGTTGCTGGGCACGCTGTTCCCAGTCCGCACGAGTCAGGGTGGTCATACGAAACTCCTCCTCTTGTTAAGGTGCAGTGCCGCGCGAGGGCTTGGGGGCACTGTCGAAAATTCTGGCTGGGCGACACAGGCGCACAGGCACCTGCCACCCTAAACCACCGGCACCCTAATTTTCAATATATTTGACATAATCACACCAAACACCTACTGATGTTCATTTTATTAAACAACAAAAAGGGGACCCGACCATGCGTATTGACCAGATCATCGACTTTGCCCAAGTACTGACCGAAGCTGAACGCTATCGTCCGGCCGCGGAAAAGATACTCAAGGGTGAACCTGATCAGGCCGTCTACAACCACTATGCCAGCCCTTGCGGACAATTCGCCGCCGGCGTCTGGGAAGGCGAAGTCGGTCAATGGACCGTCAATTACACCGAACACGAGTATTGCGAGATCGTTCAAGGCGTCTCGGTGCTTCGCGACGGGGACGGCGGGGCAAAAACCCTCCGCGCGGGCGACCGCTTCGTGATCCCGGCGGGCTTCAAGGGCACCTGGGAAGTGCTGGAGCCGTGCCGCAAGATCTATGTGATGTTCGAGCAGAAGTAAATAACTACCACTCGGGCCGGACCTGACCGACGGAGCATGGCGCTGCCCAACCGGGTATTTACTCAATGAAAGGAAGCAACGCCATGACCAACGAAGAAGTCCTGCACCACATCAATCACCTTGTCGGCACCCGCTATGTACCCAGTGCCAAGGCCTACATCAGCGAAATGACCGGCCGCGCTCGCGTGGTCGGTGCGGGTGAGTTCTCCACCCGTGAGTACGACCCGAGCCGTATCCAGGTGATTGCTAACGACGAAGGCATCATCCAGTCGTTTCATTTCAGCTAATTCCAAAGCGGCATAAAAAAAGGGCCCGTATCCTGAGATACGGGCCCTTTTTTCGTCAGCCGGATCAATTACTTGATCTTGGCTTCCTTGTAGATCACGTGCTTGCGAACAACCGGATCGAATTTTTTGATTTCGATTTTGTCCGGAGTGGTGCGCTTGTTCTTGTCGGTGGTGTAGAAGTGGCCGGTATTAGCGGTCGACACCAGACGGATCAATTCACGCATGATTCTCTCCCTTAGACCTTAGCGCCGTTACGGCGAATGTCGACCAGAACGGCATCAATGCCGCGCTTGTCGATGATGCGCATGCCTTTGGCAGATACGCGCAGACGCACGAAACGCTTCTCGGACTCGACCCAGAAGCGATGATGCTGCAGGTTCGGCAGGAAACGACGACGGGTTTTGTTGTTTGCGTGGGAAATGTTATTCCCGGTTACCGGACCCTTACCGGTAACTTGACAGACTCTCGACATGCCTCAGCCCTCTAAAACCACATGCCCAACCCGGCATGGGTTGGCCGCTTAATCTCTCAGTCTTTGGCGCCAGGCGCCGTGTTTCTTCAGGGTCTTATCGACTCGGTCAGCAGATGCGACAAGCCGAGCCCCTAGAAAAGAGCGCTGCTTTATACCAGAAAGACCAGAGCACAACAACAGAAGATGTGCTTTGACTTGCTGTTCGACACGCCGGAGCAGCATAACCACTGGCCCGGCCGGCTGTCGACCGCCCGTCGCCCAATCGGCAAAAAAGGATATGGTCATTTGTCTCACAGCACACTAGGGTAGGACTTTTCCAGACTGCACTGGCAGATGGGCCATCGATCAGCCAAGGAATCCCCATGCGCGCTGCCGTTCTACCCCTGTTTTTCGCCGCCTTGCTCGGCCCGGTTTTCGCCCAGGCGGCTGCGCTGAGCGTGTGTACCGAAGCCAGCCCCGAAGGCTTCGACGTGGTCCAGTACAACTCGCTGACCACCACCAATGCCTCGGCTGATGTGCTGATGAACCGCCTGGTCGAGTTCGACGCACGCCAGGGCCAGGTCGTGCCAAGCCTGGCCGAAAGCTGGACGGTATCGCCGGACGGCCTGATCTACGAGTTCAAGCTGCGCCCGGGGGTGAAATTCCATAGTACCGGCTACTTCAAGCCCGGCCGTACCCTGGACGCCGACGACGTACTGTTCAGCTTCCAGCGCATGCTCTACCCAGCCCACTCCTGGCACAAGATCGCCCAGAGCGGCTACCCGCACGCACAGTCGCTGCAGTTGCCAAGCCTGATCAAGCAGATCGAGGCGATAGACCCGCTGACCGTGCGCTTTACCCTTGACCACCCCGACGCCACCTTCCTGGCCACCCTGAGCATGGGCTTTGCCTCGATCTACTCCGCCGAATACGCCGACCAGCTGCTCAAGGCCGGCACCCCGGAGAAGCTCAACAGCCAGCCAATCGGCACCGGTCCGTTTGTGTTCAATCGTTTCCAGAAAGACGCGGTGATTCGCTACCGGGCCAACCCGGACTACTTTGCCGGCAAGCCGGGTGTCGACGCGCTGATCTTCGCCATCACCCCCGATGCCAACGTGCGCCTGCAAAAGCTCAAGCGCAACGAGTGCCAGATAGCCCTGTCGCCGAAACCGCTGGATATCGCCGCGGCTAGCGAGGACCCGACCCTCAAGGTGGAAAAGACCGAAGCCTTCATGACCGCTTTCGTCGCCATCAACAGCCAGCACGCACCGCTGGACAAGCCAGAAGTGCGCCAGGCCATCAACCTCGCCTTCGACAAGGTCAGCTACCTCAAGGCCGTATTCGAAGGCACTGCTGTCGCCGCCAATGGCCCGTTCCCGCCCAACACCTGGAGCTACGCCAAGGACCTGCCGGGCTATCCGGCCAACCTCGACAAGGCCCGGGCCCTGCTGGCCAAGGCCGGCCTCAAGGATGGCTTCAGCACCACCATCTGGACCCGCCCGCAAGGCAGCCTGCTCAACCCCAACCCCAGCCTTGGCGCGCAGTTGCTGCAGGCTGACCTGGGCAAGATCGGCATCAAGGCTGAAATCCGCGTGATCGAGTGGGGCGAGTTGATCCGCCGGGCCAAGGCCGGCGAGCACGACCTGCTGTTCATGGGATGGGCCGGTGATAACGGCGACCCCGACAACTTCCTCAGCCCGCAGTTTTCCTGCGCCGCGGTCAAGTCCGGAACAAACTTCGCCCGTTACTGCGATCAGCGCCTCGACCAGTTGATCAGCGCCGGCAAGACCACCAACGACCAGAGCGTGCGCAGCCGTCTGTACCAGCAGGCACAGACGCTGATCCAGCAGCAGGCCTTGTGGCTGCCTCTGGCCCACCCGACGGCCGCCGTGCTGGCGCGCAAGGATGTACAGGGTTATCAGGTCAGCCCGTTCGGCCGCCAGGACTTTGCCGGGGTCAGCACCTCGCGCTAAAGCCAGCCATGCTCGGCCATCGACAGCGGCTCACCGTCGCCGATGACAAAGTGGTCGAGCACGCGCACTTCGATCATGTCCAGCGCCTTGGTCAGGCGCCGGGTCAGCACCAGGTCGGCATCGCTGGGCTCGCTGACCCCTGAAGGGTGGTTATGGCAGAGGATCAACGCCGCGGCGTTATGGGCCAGGGCGCGCTTGATCACCTGCCGGGGATAGACGCTGGCGCTGTTGATCGAGCCCTGGAACAGCGCCTCGAAGGCCAGCACGCGGTGCTTGCTGTCGAGAAACAGGCAACCGAATACCTCATGAGGCTCGTGGCGTAGGCGCGCCTTGAGGTAGTCCTTGACCGCCTGCGGGCTCTGCAAGGCTGAATCACGCCGCAGTCGCTCAGCCAGGTGGCGCCGTGACATTTCCAGTACGGCCTGCAACTGAGCGAACTTTGCCGGCCCAAGCCCGAGTTCACCATTGAAGCTGCGGCTATCGGCCTCCAGCAGTCCGCGCAGGCTGCCGAAGCGCCCGAGCAAGTGTCTGGCCAGGTCAACCGCGCTACGCCCGCGTACGCCGGTGCGCAAAAAGATCGCCAGCAGCTCGGCATCCGACAGGCTGCCCGCCCCTGACTCCAGCAGTTTTTCCCGCGGCCGTTCCGCTGCGGGCCAATCCCTGATACTCATGACAATTCCCTCTGTCTTTCGGTTACTGCTCCCGGTTTCAGCCCTGTGCTACATTAGCCGCTCATTTTTACGCGACGAACCGGCCTGGGGAGGCGTCGTCGCCGCGTGTAATCACTGAGCAAAAGGCAAGCCTATGCAGCGGCTGTATCGGAAGCGCATCGTTCTCGGCGTCGGCGGCGGCATTGCCGCCTACAAGAGTGCCGAGCTGGTTCGCCGACTCCTGGAACACGGCGCCCAAGTGCGCGTCGTCATGACCCGTGGCGGGGCCGAATTCATCACCCCGCTAACCATGCAGGCCCTGTCCGGCCACCCGGTGCACATGGACCTATTGGACCCTGCTGCCGAAGCGGCGATGGGCCATATCGAACTGGCCAAGTGGGCCGACCTGGTGCTGATTGCCCCAGCCACCGCTGACCTGCTCGCACGCCTCGCCCAAGGTGTCGCCGACGATCTGCTGACCACCCTGGTGCTGGCCACCGACGCCACCGTGGCCGTGGCCCCGGCGATGAACCAGGCGATGTGGCGCGACCCGGCCACCCAGGCCAACCTGGAGCTGCTGCAAAGCCGTGATATCCAGGTGTTCGGCCCGGCCTCCGGCAGCCAGGCCTGTGGCGACGTGGGCCTTGGCCGCATGCTCGAAGCCACTGACCTTGCCTGGTGCGCCGCCGAGACTTTCAAGCGCGAGTCGCTGACCGGCAAACACGTGCTGATAACTGCCGGCCCGACCCAGGAAAACATCGACCCGGTGCGCTACATCACCAACCACAGCTCGGGGAAAATGGGCTTTGCCCTGGCTGAAGCGGCTGTGGAAGCTGGTGCCAAGGTGACCCTGGTCACCGGCCCGGTGAACCTGCCAACACCCGATCGCGTCACCCGCATCGACGTGGTCAGCGCCCGCGACATGCTCGCCGCCTGTGAAGCGGCCATACCCTGCGATGTATTCATCGCCTCGGCAGCAGTCGCAGACTACCGCCCAGAGGTGGTGGCCCCGCAAAAACTCAAGAAAGACCCTACGACAGGTGACGGCCTGCTGCTGCAGATGGTCCGCAACCCGGACATTCTCGCCAGCATTTCCACCCGTCCTGACCGCCCGTTCAGCGTCGGCTTTGCCGCCGAGACCGAACACTTGCTCGATTACGCCGCGCGCAAGCTCAAGGACAAGAACCTCGACCTGATTGTCGCCAACGATGTGGCCAACCCCAGCATCGGCTTCAACAGCGAGGAGAACGCCTGCAGCGTCATCGACCGTCAACTTCACGCAACAGTTTTCGCGCAGACCAGCAAGGGTAAGATCGCCCGCCAGCTGGTAGCCTTCATTGCCGAACGTCTTAACCAGGTTTAACTTCGCATGCACGCTCTACAAGCCAAGATTCTCGATCCACGCATCGGTAGCGAGTTCCCACTGCCGCAGTACGCCACCCTCGGTTCGGCCGGTCTCGACCTGCGCGCCATGCTCAAGCAAGACACCGTCCTCGAACCCGGCCAGACACTGCTGATTCCGACCGGCCTATCGGTGTACATCGGCGATCCAGGCCTGGCAGCACTGATCCTGCCGCGCTCAGGCCTTGGCCATAAACACGGCATCGTCCTCGGCAACCTGGTCGGCCTGATCGACTCCGACTACCAGGGCGAGCTGATGGTCTCCTGCTGGAACCGCGGCCAGACGCCATTCACCATCGCCATCGGCGAGCGCATCGCGCAGCTGGTGCTGGTACCCGTGGTACAGGCGCACTTCGATATCGTCGAAACCTTCGACGAAAGCCAGCGTGGCGCTGGCGGTTTCGGTCATTCCGGTAGCCATTGAGGCGATTCCAGCAGGTGCTGCCGGGGCTATTGATAGCCCTGGCTGGCCTGCTTGCGGGCGTACTACTGACTTGGTTTACCGCAGTGCTGCCTGGCCAGCGTGACCACCGTAACAACCTGGCTTACGCCCAGGCCGGTGCGTTCGTATCGCACCTGGACGCCTCGATCATTGGCGTCACCCGCGAGGTGGACGCCCTGATCAGAAGCCCGGTGGTACTGGCATTGGTACAGTCACCTGACCCACAAAAGCTGCTCAGCGCATTCGCCCACCTCGACGGCCTGGTGGCGGCACAGTTGCTCAAACCTGGACAGGCCGCCTCGAGCCCTCCCGTGAGCGAGCCCGTGCTCGACATGGTCAGGCGCGCCGAGCGCGGCGTTCCGCCTGCCCTTGAAGCCTATCCTGAAGCTGGACAGCAACGGGTTTACAGCGTCACCGCACTGCGTGAGTCCGCTGACGCCCCCGTACAAGCCATTCTGGTGCTCACATTCGCGCTCTCACGCTTCACTGACCCACTGCAGCGCGATACGGGTACGCTTGGTCAGATACGACTGACACAATTGGTTTTCAACGACCCACCCGTCGAACTTTTCAGCCACGGCCACAGCCAGGCGCCGGCATTGCACCAGCTGGGTACTGCCAACGCCACCTGGACCTTGGGGATTCAGCCCGGCCCCTTGACCGAGAACGCCTCGACATTCAGGCTCAACCCCTGGTTGCTGCTCGCCGCCTTTCTGGCGTTGACCGGCCTGGTCAGCGGCTTATGGTTAACCGCCAGACGGTCCAGGAATGGAGCGGCAAACAACAGCTGAATGCAGACAGAACAGACTGTATCCGCGAACTCTGTCGCGAAAATGCCGTCAAAGGCGGACATATTGACTCGCGCAGTGGCTGCCGCTGACGCTCTCAGCAACCCTTTCAGATTGGAGTTTCACAGGTGACCAGCATGGAACGAGTGACCCCGAACCTTCCCGCCAGCATCTTCCGCGCTTATGACATCCGCGGCGTGGTCGGTGACACCCTGACCGCCGAGACCGCCTATTGGATTGGTCGCGCCATCGGCGCTCAAACCCTGGCCCAGGGTGAACCGAACATCTCGGTGGGCCGTGACGGCCGCCTGTCCGGGCCGATGCTGGTCGAACAACTGATCAAGGGCCTGGTCGAAGCCGGCTGCAAGGTCAGTGATGTCGGCCTGGTACCAACCCCCGCCCTGTACTACGCCGCCAACGTGCTGGCCGGCAAGTCCGGGGTAATGCTCACTGGCAGCCACAACCCGCCGAACTACAACGGTTTCAAGATCGTCATCGCCGGCGACACCCTGGCCAACGAGCAGATCCAGGCACTGTTGATCCGCCTGCAGACCAACGACCTGAGCCGCGGCGAAGGCAGCGTCGAGAAAGTCGAAATCCTCGAGCGCTATTTCAAGCAGATCACCGGCGATATCAAGCTGGCGAAGAAGCTCAAGGTGGTGGTCGACTGCGGTAACGGCGCGGCGGGTGTCATTGCCCCGCAACTGATCGAGGCCCTGGGCTGCGAGATGATCCCGCTGTTCTGCGAGGTCGATGGCAACTTCCCCAACCACCACCCGGACCCGGGCAAGCCTGAGAACCTGGTCGACTTGATCGCCAAGGTCCAGGAAACCGGCGCCGACCTGGGCCTGGCCTTCGACGGCGATGGCGACCGCGTCGGCGTGGTCACCAACACCGGCAACATTGTTTACCCCGACCGCCTGCTGATGCTGTTCGCCCAGGACGTACTGGAGCGCAATCCGGGCGCCGAGATCATCTTCGACGTCAAATGCACCCGCCGCCTGACCCCGCTGATCGAGCAATACGGCGGCCGCGCGCTAATGTGGAAGACCGGTCACTCGTTGATCAAGAAGAAGATGAAGCAGACCGGCGCCCTGCTCGCCGGTGAAATGAGCGGCCATATTTTCATCAAGGAACGCTGGTATGGTTTTGACGACGGCATTTACAGTGCCGCACGCCTGCTGGAAATCCTCAGCAAGGCCAAAACCGATGCCGAACAGCTGTTCGCGGCGTTCCCGAACGATATTTCCACGCCGGAAATCAATATTGATGTGACCGACGAGGGTAAATTCAGCATCATTGATGCACTGCAACGCGACGCCGACTGGGGCAACGACGCCAGCCTGACCACCATCGATGGTGTGCGGGTGGACTACCCCCACGGCTGGGGCCTGGTTCGCGCCTCCAACACCACGCCGGTGCTGGTATTGCGCTTCGAGGCCGACAATGATGCCGAACTGCAGCGTATCAAAGAGGTATTCCGCGCCCAGTTGAAGCGCGCTGCCCCTGACCTGCAACCCGAGTTCTGACCGACTATCTGTTCCAATTGGAGCCCTGCATGACCCTCGATCGCGATGCCGCCACCCATGTCGCCCAGGTTTTGTCCGAAGCGCTGCCTTACATTCGCCGCTTTGTCGGCAAGACCCTGGTGATTAAATACGGCGGCAACGCGATGGAGAGCGAAGAGCTCAAAACCGGTTTTGCCCGCGACGTGGTGCTGATGAAAGCAGTCGGCATCAACCCGGTGGTGGTACACGGTGGTGGCCCGCAGATCGGTGACTTGCTCAAGCGCCTGTCGATCGAAAGCCACTTCATCGATGGCATGCGCGTTACCGACGCGCAAACCATGGACGTGGTGGAGATGGTCCTCGGCGGCCAGGTCAACAAGGACATCGTCAACCTGATCAACCGTCATGGCGGCAGCGCCATCGGCCTGACCGGCAAGGATGCCGAGCTGATTCGCGCGAAAAAGCTCACCGTCAGCCGCCAGACCCCAGAGATGACAACCCCGGAAATCATCGACATCGGTCACGTGGGCGAGGTGGTCGGGGTTAACACCGATCTGCTCAACATGCTGGTCAAAGGTGACTTCATCCCGGTGATTGCACCAATCGGCGTGGGCGCCAATGGCGAGTCGTACAACATCAACGCCGACCTGGTGGCAGGCAAGGTTGCCGAAGCGCTGAAGGCTGAAAAGCTGATGCTGCTGACCAACATCGCCGGCCTGATGGACAAGCAGGGCACCGTGCTCACCGGCCTGACCACCGAGCAGGTCAATGAGCTGATCGCCGACGGCACCATCTACGGCGGCATGCTGCCGAAGATCCGTTGCGCCCTGGAAGCAGTGCAAGGCGGGGTCAACAGCTCGCACATCATCGATGGCCGGGTACCGAACGCGGTGCTGCTGGAGATCTTCACCGACAGCGGCGTAGGCACCCTGATCACCAACCACAAGCCGCGCTAAGGCACAAAAAAGGCGACCCTCGGGTCGCCTTTTTATTTGCCTCAGATACCGTACTGGGCCCGGTAGGCCTCGACGGCCGGCAAGTGCTGCTTGAGCGCAGGATCGTCGGCGAGGAACTCCAGCACCTGGGTCAGCGAGACAATGCTCACCACCGGAATGCCGAAGTCGCGCTCCACTTCCTGGATCGCCGACAGCTCACCGTTGCCGCGTTCCTGGCGGTTCAGCGCGATCAGTACGCCAGCAGCCTTGGCTTGCTGGCCCTGGATGATCTGCATGACTTCGCGGATGGCGGTGCCGGCAGTGATCACGTCGTCGATGATCAGTACGTCGCCGGTCAGCGGTGCGCCGACCAGGCTGCCGCCTTCACCGTGAGCCTTGGCCTCTTTGCGATTGAAGCACCATGGCAGGTCCAGGTCATGGTGCTCGGCCAGGGCCACGGCAGTGGCTGCCGCCAAGGGGATACCCTTGTAGGCCGGGCCGAACAGCACGTCGAACGGGATCTTGCTGTCGACGATCGCCGCAGCATAGAAACGCCCGAGCTGAGCCAGGGCCGAACCGCTGTTGAACAGGCCGGCATTGAAGAAGTACGGGCTGGTGCGCCCGGACTTGAGGGTGAATTCACCGAAGCGCAGAACCCCGCGGTCGATGGCAAAACGAATGAAGTCGCGCTGATACGGCTGCATGAAGAGTCCCGGATACCACGGATTTAGCTAATTGAGTACAGCTCGGGTATCATACACGCACGAGATTTTTGGGGCCATTTATGCGGATCATCAGTGTGAACGTTAATGGCATTCAGGCTGCCGTTGAGCGTGGTTTGCTCAGCTGGCTACAAGCCCAGAATGCTGACGTCATCTGCCTTCAGGATACCCGCGCCTCGGCCTTTGAACTCGACGACCCAGCTTTCCAGCTCGATGGCTACTTCCTTTATGCCTGCGACGCAGAAGTTCCCGCCCAAGGCGGCGTGGCACTTTATTCGCGGTTGCAGCCCAAGGCAGTCATCAGCGGCCTGGGCTTCGAGACAGCCGACCGCTACGGACGTTACCTGCAGGCCGATTTCGACAAGGTAAGTATTGCAACCCTGTTGCTACCTTCGGGAATGAACGGCGATGAAGACTTGAACCAGAAGTTCAAGTTGATGGACGACTTCGCCAAGTACCTGGACAAGCAACGGCGCAAGCGTCGTGAGTACATCTATTGCGGCTCGTTGTACGTGGCGCAGCAGAAGCTCGACGTCAAGAACTGGCGCGATGGCCAGCAGTCTCCGGGCTTCCTGGCGCCAGAGCGGGCCTGGATGGACGAGATTGTCGGCAATATGGGTTATGTCGATGCCCTGCGCGAAGTCAGCCGTGAAGGCGACCAGTACAGCTGGTGGCCAGACAACGAGCAGGCCGAGATGCTCAACCTGGGCTGGCGCTTCGACTACCAGCTGCTGACCCCGGGCCTGCGCCGCTTCGTGCGCAGCGCACGCCTGCCACGCCAGCCGCGCTTCTCCCAGCACGCGCCGCTGATCGTGGATTACGACTGGACGCTGACCATCTAAGTCGTGCAGCCACAAAAAAACCGACATCACGTCGGTTTTTTTGTGGCTGCAGCTTTTAGCTGATCACTATTTGATCGGTCGCCAGGTCAGCGGGTAGCGATAAGGCTTACCTTCGTTGGCCTTGACCCCGGCAATGATGGTCAGGATCAGCACGGCGATCATCAGCATGCCAAACAGCACAATGCCAATCAGGATGAACATCAGCAGCCCGCAGATGACCCCGGCGATGAACACGGTGATCTGGAAGTTCAGCGCCTCCTTGCCCTGGGCATCGACGAACGGGTCGACGTCCTTCTTCCAGATCCACATCACCAGCGGCCCCAACAGGCTGCCGAAGGGGAAGACCAGGCCGAGCAAGGCAGCCAGGTGACAGAACATCGCCCATTGCCGGACGTCGGCGCTGGGGGTGGGCAACTGCAAGGGTTGCTCGCTCATGTTCTGCTCCTGGGCGTGGGGTTATCAGTCAGCCAGCGAGGCCTGCTGCAATTCGAACAGGTCAACCATGCCTTTTTGCGCCAGTGCCAGCATGGCATTGAGCTCTTCAGGCTGGAATGGCGCGCCTTCGGCAGTGCCCTGCACTTCGATGAAGCCGCCTGCGCTGGTCATCACCACGTTCAGGTCGGTCTCGGCGGCCGAGTCTTCAAGGTAGTCCAGGTCGAGCACCGGCTCACCCTGGTACATGCCTACCGAAACGGCAGCGATCATGTGCTTGAGCGGGTCACCGCCCTTCAGGCCGCCACGCTTCTTGACCACGCGCAGGGCGTCGACCAGGGCAACCATGGCACCGGTGATCGAAGCGGTACGGGTGCCGCCATCAGCCTGGATCACGTCACAATCGACGTACAGGGTGATGTCGCCCAGCTTGCTCATGTCCAGCGCAGCGCGCAGGGAGCGGCCGATCAGGCGCTGGATTTCAAGAGTGCGGCCGCCTTGCTTGCCGCGGCTGGCTTCGCGCTGGTTACGCTCGCCGGTGGAACGCGGCAGCATGCCGTATTCGGCTGTCAGCCAGCCCTGGCCCTGGCCTTTGAGGAAGCGCGGGACACCGTTCTCGACACTGACGGTACAGATGACTTTGGTGTCACCGAACTCGACCAGTACTGACCCCTCGGCGTGTTTGGTGTAGTTGCGGGTGATGCGGATCGAGCGGAGCTGATCGGCAGCGCGACCACTTGGACGTTTCATTTGGGATACCTGTACTGGACTTGAATCTGCCCAGCATTATAGAGCGCGCCGGGCAATGAGGACACGCCTATTGTCGCAGGGCCCGAAACAGACGGCCCAGGGCCGCAGGTCGGGTTTTTGCGGGAACCGCGTGAGGGTTTGTAACATCAGTGGATTGGGAGCCAGCGCCGCACTGCGCTACAATCCTGCGCCTTCAGCCGCTTGGCTTTTCTTCATCTTTTGCGCGAGGTACTTCCCATGGTGCACAGCATGACCGCTTTTGCTCGTGTCGAGCGCGCCGGTAGCCAGGGCACCCTGATCTGGGAACTGCGCTCGGTCAATCATCGCTACCTGGAGCCGCACCTGCGCCTGCCAGAGGCCTTCCGCGACCTCGAAGGTGCCGTGCGCGAAAGCCTGCGCCAAGGGCTGTCGCGCGGCAAGGTCGAATGCACCCTGCGCTTCAACGAAGAGAACAGCGGCAAGGCCCTGCAGGTCGACCGTGAGCGCGCCGCGCAACTGGTTGCCGCCGCCGAGACGGTGGCCAGCCTGATAAAGCAGCCGGCGCCGCTCAACCCGCTCGAAGTACTGGCCTGGCCCGGGGTACTGGTGGCCGATGCCGCCGACCCGCAGGCGCTCAACAGCGAGGCCATGGCCTTGTTCGAAGAGGCCCTGAACGAGCTGAAGAACGGCCGCAACCGTGAAGGCGCTGAGCTCGCCCGGTTGATCAACGAGCGCCTGGACAACATGGCCAGCGAGGTCACCACCTTACGCGCCCTGGTGCCGCAGATGCTCGCCGCGCAACGGCAGAAGGTCCTCGATCGTTTCAACGACATGCAGGCCGAGCTCGACCCACAGCGCCTGGAGCAAGAGATGGTCATGCTCGCGCAAAAGAGCGACGTTGCCGAAGAGCTCGACCGCCTGAGTACCCACGTCACCGAAGTGCGCCGGGTGCTCAAGTCCGGCGGCGCCGCCGGCCGGCGCCTGGACTTCCTGATGCAGGAGCTCAACCGCGAAGCCAACACCCTGGGCTCCAAAGCCTTCGACCCACGCAGCACCCAGTCCGCGGTTAACCTCAAGGTACTGATCGAGCAGATGCGTGAACAAGTACAGAACATTGAGTAAGGCCACCCCGACCATGAATCACAGCAGCGGTACCCTCTATATCGTTTCGGCCCCTTCCGGCGCCGGCAAGACCAGCCTGGTCAAAGCCCTGATCGATGCTGACAACAGCATCCAGGTGTCGGTCTCGCACACCACCCGGGCCATGCGCCCGGGCGAAGTGCACGGCGTGAACTACCACTTCGTCGAGCACACCGAGTTCAAGCTGATGATCGAGCAAGGTGACTTCCTCGAGCAGGCCGAGGTTTTTGGTAACTTCTACGGGACTTCGCGCAGCGCGCTGCAACAGGCGCTCGACCAAGGCCACGACCTGATCCTCGAGATCGACTGGCAAGGCGCCCAGCAGGTGCGCAAGCTGATGCCCGAGGCTCGTTCGATCTTCATCCTGCCGCCGACCCAGGAAGCTTTGCGCCAGCGCCTGACCAATCGGGGCCAGGATAGCGACGAGATCATCGAAGGACGGATGCGTGAAGCAGTGAGCGAGATGAGTCACTACGACGAGTATGACTTTGTCATCATCAACGATGACTTCGCCACGGCCCTGGAAGACCTCAAAGCGGTGTTCCGCGCCAATCGCCTGCTGCAGGCCAACCAGCAGCAGCGTCATGGCCAGCTGCTCAAGCAATTGCTTGCCTGAGCAACCGACCACTCCAGCCGCTTAGCGGCGGCTGGAGACCGTGGCGTGACGGTGCAGGGTCATGCCCAGAAAGAACGCCGGCGCACGCAGGCGCGACAGCATCATCAGCACCAGGCCGAGTACGGTGATGATCATTGCGATCACGAACACCAGGCCCAACCCCCCCACATGCGAACCGCTGCCGAACGACGGCGAAGCGCTGTCGATGGCCGTCTGCAGGAAGATCACCGAAAGAATGCCGCCGCCGAGCAGCGGGCACAGGCCGCGCAACAGGAAGTGACGCAGGCTGTCGAACAGGCTGTGGCGGAAGTACCAGACACAGGCGTAGGCGGTCAGCGAATAGTAGAAGCAGATCATCATGCCCAGGGCGGTGATGGTGTCAGCCAGGACGTTCTCGCTGAGGGTGCGCATGGTCACGTAGAACACGCCTGCTGCGACGCCAGCGCAGATGGTGGCATAACGCGGGGTTTTCGAACGCGGGCAGACACTGGCGAAACGCTCAGGCACGGCCCCGTAGTAACCCATGGCCAGCAGCGTACGTGCTGGCGACACGAAGGTGGACTGCAGCGAGGCAGCAGTGCTGGCCAACACAGCGATCGACATGAGGATTGCCAGCGGGCCCATCACGGGACCGGCCAGGTGAGCGAAGACGTTTTCCTGGATGCGCGGATTGTTCAGGCCCAGGCCGATGTCACCGATCCCGGCAAACTGCAGGGTGGCGATTGCCGTGACCAGGTACAGGCCGAGAATCAGCAGCACCGTCAGGGTTGCCGCACGGCCAGGGGTATCACCGCTGCCGACCGATTCTTCACTGATGCTCAGGCACACGTCCCAGCCCCAGAAAATGAAAATCGACAGCGACAGGCCGGCGGTAAAAGCCGAGAACGACTCAACGCCGAAGGGGTTGAACCAGTCCAGGTCGAACGCCAGCGGTGGCGTCGCCGACGACTCGCCAAACGCAGCCATGGCAAAGCCCACCAGCACCACCAGCTGCAAGGCCACCAGGCCGTACTGCACAGTCATGGTCGTGGCGATGCCGCGACAGCAGATCCACACCGCCATGGCGATGAACACGCAACAGGTGACGACATTGATCAACAGGTTGTCGCTCAGCGCAGCCACCTCGTGGCTGCCGGTGATCTGCCCAAGGAATAGATAGAAGAAGTCGACGGCCACCCCGGCCAGGTTGGACAGCACGATGGTGGTTGCGGTAACCAGCCCCCAGCCGCCGATCCAGCCGATCATCGGGCCGAACGCCCGTGCCGACCAGGTAAAGGACGTACCACTGTCCGGCTCGGCCGCATTCAATTCGCGGTAACCCAGGGCCACCAGCAGCATCGGCAGGAAGCCGACGATAAATACCGCCGGCAGATGAGCCCCGACTTCACGCACGGTCGGGCCCAGCGCGCCGGTCAGGGTATAGACCGGAGCGATGGTGGAAATGCCCAGCACAATGCTGGCCAGCAGTCCGAGCCGGCCCTTGGCCAGCCCTTTGGATCGCCCACCCTCACCTGGGGACAGGCCTGCTTTATGTTCACTCATGAGTAGTTGCCGCCAATATTGGTATTGTTTTTCAGGACGCCCCGCGGGGTGTCCGCTTTCACTCATTGAAACCTGTTGCGTGGTACTTCAAACCGGATCAACCGGCTGACCTCATAGGGCCTTCTCCCGGATCTGCGAGCCCGTGGCACGGGCCAGGCATGCCTCACGGAACGCCTGGAACAGGCGCAGCGAGACCGGGTTGTCGGCAAAGCGGTACTCGGGGTGCCACTGCACACCGACCACAAAGCCTGGGGCGTCTTCCATCGACACCGCTTCGATCAGTCCATCAGGGGCCAATGCCTCGGCACGCAAGCCGTCAGCCAGGCGATCGATACCCTGGCTGTGCAGCGAATTGACCATGAAGCTGTGCTCCATCCCCAGGCGCTCGAACAGCCCACCGGGCTGGACAGTGACCAGGTGACGGGGGCTGTACTGTTCTTCCAGCGGGGCATCCTGCGGCTCGCGGTGATCCAGGTAGCCAGGCAGTTCCTGCACCCGCTGGTGCAGGGTGCCACCGAGGGCCACATTGAGTTCCTGGAAGCCACGGCAGATGCAGAACACTGGTACGCCGTCGGCAATCGCCGCCTGCAGCAGGGGCAGGGTCAGCCGATCGCGATATACGTCGTGCTTGGTCCCTTCCACGCTGGGGGCGCCATTGTAATGATGCGGCTCGACATTTGAAGGCGAACCGGTAAAAAGAATGCCATCGAGCCGCTCCAGTACGCGGCGCGGGTCGCTGGGCTCGGCCCTGGCCGGGAGGATCAGGGGGATCCCGGCAAAGCCTGCGGCCTCGACATATTTGTCGCCAACGGTGTGCGACGAGTTCTTGCCCAGTTGCTGGCGGCAAGCGGAAACGCCGATCAAAGGCGGCAATGCGGCGGTAGTTTGCATGGGTTCACCCTCCCTTACAGCTTGATCCAGGTCGCCTTGAGTTCGGTGTATTTGTCAAAAGCGTGCAGCGATTTGTCCCGGCCATTGCCCGACTGCTTGAAGCCGCCGAACGGGGCGGTCATGTCACCGCCATCGTACTGGTTGACCCAGACACTGCCGGCACGCAGGGCGCGGGCGGTGTTGTGGGCACGGGAAATGTTGCTGGTCCACACTGCCGCGGCCAGGCCGAAGGGCGAGTCGTTGGCAATGGCGATGGCTTCCTCGGCGCTGTCGAAGGTGATCACCGACAGCACCGGGCCGAAGATTTCTTCGCGGGCGATGCGCATGGCATTGGTAACGCCATCGAAGATCGCCGGCTGCACATAAACACCGCAAGTGTCTTCCAGTACCCGCTCGCCGCCGGTCACCAGGGTGGCACCGTCAGCCTTGCCGGCCTCGATATAACCGAGCACGGTCTCCAGCTGGGTGGTGTCGACCAAGGCGCCGACGCGGGTGTCCGGATCCAGCGCATGGCCGGGCTTCCAGGCCTTGAGGGCCTCGACCACCATCGGCAGGAAGCGCTCCTTGATGCTGCGCTCGACCAGCAGGCGCGAACCGGCAATGCACACTTCGCCCTGGTTGAAGGCGATGGCGCCGGCCGCGGCTTCGGCGGCGGCGTGAAGGTCCGGGGCGTCGGCAAAGACGATGTTCGGGCTCTTGCCACCGGCTTCGAGCCAGACGCGCTTCATGTTCGACTCACCGGCGTACACCATCAACTGCTTGGCGATACGGGTGGAACCAGTGAACACCAGGGTATCGACGTCCATGTGCAGTGCCAGGGCCTTGCCTACGGTGTGGCCGTAGCCTGGCAACACGTTGAGGACACCCGCCGGCAAACCGGCTTCGATCGCCAGTTGGGCGATACGAATGGCAGTCAGCGGCGATTTTTCGGACGGTTTGAGGATCACCGAGTTACCGGTGGCCAGGGCCGGGCCGAGTTTCCAGCAGGCCATCATCAGTGGAAAGTTCCACGGAACAATGGCCGCGACCACGCCGACCGGCGAGCGGGTGACCAAACCCAGCTGGTCGGACGGGGTCGCAGCAACTTCGTCGTAAATCTTGTCGATGGCTTCGGCGTTCCAGCGAATGGCGTTGGCCGCCGCCGGAATGTCGATGCTCAGGGAATCGGCAATTGGCTTGCCCATGTCCAGGGTCTCGAGCAATGCCAGTTCTTCGACATTGGCCAGCAGCAAATCTGCAAAGGCAATCAGCACCCGCTTGCGCTGGGCCGGGGCCTGATTGGCCCAGACACCACTGTCGAAACTGCGCCGGGCCACAGCTACCGCGCGCTCGGCGTCGGCGCTGTCACAGCTGGCGATATGTGCCAGCTGGCGGCCGTCGACCGGGCTTGCGCACTCGAAGGTCTCGCCGGACACACTGGTGCAGTACTGGCCGTCGATAAAGGCGCGGCCTTCGATGTTCAGGCCCTGGAAAAGCTGTTCCCAGTGCTGGCGTGGTGCTGTTGTCATTGTTGTTCTCTCCGGCGTCACACCGTGTGCAGGTACCAGTTGTATTCGAGGTCGGAAATCGACACCTCGAACTCGGCCATCTCGCTTTCCTTGCAGGCGACAAAAATATCGATGTAGTCCGGGCTGATGTATTTGTTCAGCACTTCACTGTCATCGAGTTCACGCAGCGCATCGCGCAGGTTGTTCGGCAGGCTCTGCTCCAGCTGCTCGTAGGAGTTGCCTTCGATTGGCGCTCCCGGCTCGATCTGGTTGGTCAGGCCATGGTGGATACCGGCGAGAATCGCCGCCATCATCAAGTACGGGTTGGCGTCAGCGCCGGCGACCCGGTGCTCGATGCGCACGGCATCGCTGCTGCCGGTCGGTACGCGTACCGCTACGGTGCGGTTGTCCAGGCCCCAGCTCGGTGCGTTGGGCACATAGAACTGGGCGCCGAAACGCCGATAGGAGTTGATGTTCGGGCACAGGAAGGCCATCGACGCCGGCATGGTCTCGAGCACGCCACCGATGGCGTGGCGCAGGGTTTCGCTTTGCTCAGGGTCTTCGCTGGTAAAGATGTTCTTGCCGGTTTTCTTGTCCAGCAACGAGATATGTACGTGCAGCCCGTTGCCAGCCTGGCCCGGATAGGGCTTGGCCATGAAGGTGGAGTCCATTTCATGGTCGTAGGCGATGTTCTTGATCAGGCGCTTGAGCAACACCGCGTAGTCGCAGGCCTTCATCGGATCGGCGACGTGGTGCAGGTTGACCTCGAACTGCGCCGGGGCGCTTTCCTTGACGATCGCATCCGCCGGGATGCCCTGCTCCTTGGCAGCTTCGAGCATGTCCTGCAGGCAATCGACGTATTCGTCGAGGTCGTCGATCAGGTACACCTGGGTCGACTGCGGGCGCTTGCCGGAGATCGGCGAGCGCGGCGGTTGCGGGCGGCCGTTGAGGTTGTCCTGGTCGATCAGGTAGAACTCAAGCTCAAACGCCGCGCAGATATCCAGGCCCAGCGCATCGAACTTCTCGACCACACTGCGCAGCACTTCCCGCGGGTCGGCGAAGAACGGCGTGCCGTCCAGCTCGTGCATGGTCATCAGCAGTTGCGCGGTCGGGCGCTTTTGCCAGGGCTCGTAGGCCAGGGTGCCGGGGATCGGGAAACAGATGCGGTCGGCATCGCCGATGTCCAGGCCAAGGCCGGTGCTTTCGACGGTCGAGCCGTTGATGTCCAGGGCAAACAGCGAAGCCGGCAGGTTGATGCCTTTTTCGTAGACTTTAACCAGGCTTGCACGCTCGATGCGCTTGCCACGCACCACGCCGTTCATGTCTGCAATCAGCAGATCGACAAATTGCACCTCAGGGTGGGCCTGGAGAAATTCGCCCATCTCATCGAGAGGGATGGCGCACGGGGAGACCGACGTCATGGCTAGGCATCCTTTGATTTTTTATCGAACGACATGGAGGAGGTACTACTGCGCTATCGGGAGCGGCGATGGTTTCATTTGTTCTTTTAAGTGGTCCCATCGTGGGGAACAGCTGAAGGTCGTGGCTTCGCACGGACGTCCCAGATTTTTCTGACAACGTCGCGACTTGATTCACGACTGCCGCCTCACTATAGAATGGCCCCTACGCAACAGACATTGGCATTTAGGCAAGTAAAGAGTGCATCCATGCAATATCAGATCAGCCACGCCGACCTTTCTCTGGTGCTCGCACTGGTCCGCGGCCGCTCTTTGGCCAAGGCCGCCGAGCTGCTGAAGGTCGATGTATCGACTGTTTTTCGTTCGATCCGGCGCATGGAAGCCGCCCTTGGTACCGCGTTATTCGTCAAAAGCCGCAAGGGCTACATCCCCACCGGCACCGCCCAGGCCCTGGCCGAGCAGGCCGAGCGCGCCGAGCAGGCACTGGATGCCGCGCGGGTGGCCCTGGAACTCGGCGAGCAGGTGGTCAGCGGCACGGTGCGCCTGACTTGCACCGACGCCGTACTGCACAGCCTGCTGTTACCGGCGCTGGCCGAGTTCATGCCGGCGTATCCGGCGCTGTCGCTGGAGCTTGCGACCTCCAACACCTTTGCCAACCTCAGCCGGCGCGATGCCGACCTGGCCTTGCGCCTGACCAACACCCCGCCGGAGCACCTGGTCGGACGCTGCCTGGGTTCGGCGTCCTATGTGGTATGCGGCCGCGAGGAGTTTCGCGACAAGCTCAAGGACGCACCGGCGACACTGCCCTGGATCGCCCCGGACGACACCATGCAGGATCACCCCACCGTGGTCTGGCGCAGTGAGCACCTGCCCGGAGTCATGCCGCGCTACCGTTGCAGCAGCATCTCGGCGATTGCCCAACTGGTAACCGCCGGCCTGGGCGTGGCGGCCCTGCCCGACTATATGGCCCATACCCTGCCCGGCGTCGAATCGTTGAGCGATGCCCTGCCCGGCTGCGACACCGAAGTCTGGCTGTTGACCCGCCCCGATTGCCGGGCTTTGCGTTCGGTGCAGACGCTGTTCGACGAATTGACCCCGCGCCTGCGTGATGCGCTCGGTCGGCAGTAAAAGACAAGACAGTTGTGCTAGAGCCCTTGAAATGGTTATCGTCGAGGTATCAAGGGCTCGAAATGAAATCAGCGCTTCCCTAAAGGCTGGTGATTTTTTAAACTATCGAGTCCGCTCGCCCATTCGGGCTGAACACCGCATTTGCTACTTGAGGAAGACCATGGCCCGCGTAACCGTTGAAGACTGCCTAGAACACGTGGATAACCGTTTTGAGCTGGTCATGCTCTCCACCAAACGTGCCCGTCAACTGGCCACCGGCGGCAAAGAGCCGAAAGTGGCGTGGGAAAACGACAAGCCTACCGTTGTTGCCCTGCGCGAAATCGCCGAAGGCATCTGCACCCCTGAGTTCATGGCCGAACAGGATATCCGCACGCAAGAAGATCCAATCTTCGCGTTCGGCGAGGGTGACGAGGCCAACGAGGCGGTCTAAGCCCATGCCTGGTCGACGTAGTACGGCGCCGGTCCCCGTCCCTTGGCAAGAGGTAATCCCATGCCGAGCATAGACGCCCTCGCCGATCGCTTGTCGACCTACCTCGGCGCCGACCAGGTCAACCTGGTGCGCCGGGCGTATTTCTACGCCGAACAAGCCCACGACGGCCAGCGCCGTCGCAGCGGCGAAGCCTACGTCACGCATCCGCTGGCGGTGGCAAGCATCCTTGCCGACATGCACATGGACCATCAGAGCCTGATGGCAGCCATGCTCCATGACGTGATCGAAGACACCGGCATCGCCAAGGAAGCGCTCAGCTCGCAATTTGGCGAAACCGTGGCCGAACTGGTCGACGGCGTCAGCAAGCTGACCCAGATGAACTTCGAGACCAAGGCCGAAGCCCAGGCGGAAAACTTCCAGAAAATGGCCATGGCCATGGCCCGGGACATCCGCGTGATCCTGGTCAAGCTGGCCGACCGCCTGCACAACATGCGCACCCTCGAAGTGCTGTCCGGCGAAAAACGCCGGCGCATCGCCAAAGAGACCCTGGAAATCTACGCACCCATCGCCAACCGCCTGGGCATGCACAGCGTGCGCGTAGAGTTCGAAGACCTCGGCTTCAAGGCCATGCACCCGATGCGCTCGGCGCGCATCTACCAGGCGGTCAAGCGCGCCCGCGGCAACCGCAAGGAAATCGTCAACAAGATCGAAGAATCGCTGGCCCACTGCCTGGCGGTCGACGGCATCGAAGGCGAAGTCAGCGGCCGGCAGAAGCACCTCTATGGTATCTACAAGAAGATGCGCGGCAAACGCCGGGCCTTCAACGAGATCATGGACGTCTACGCGTTCCGCATCATCGTCGACAAGGTCGATACCTGCTATCGCGTGCTGGGCGCCGTGCACAACCTGTACAAACCGCTGCCGGGGCGCTTCAAGGATTACATCGCGATCCCCAAGGCCAACGGCTACCAGTCGCTGCACACCACGCTGTTCGGCATGCACGGGGTACCCATCGAGATCCAGATCCGCACCCGCGAAATGGAAGAGATGGCCAACAACGGCATCGCCGCCCACTGGCTATACAAGTCCAGTGACGACGAACAGCCCAAGGGCACTCATGCGCGGGCGCGCCAGTGGGTCAAAGGCGTGCTGGAAATGCAGCAACGCGCGGGCAACTCCCTCGAATTCATCGAGAGCGTGAAGATCGACCTGTTCCCGGACGAGGTCTACGTGTTCACGCCCAAGGGCCGGATCATGGAGCTGCCCAAAGGCTCCACGGCGGTCGACTTCGCCTACGCGGTGCACACCGACGTCGGCAACAGCTGCATTGCCTGCCGTATCAACCGCCGCCTGGCGCCGCTGTCCGAACCGCTGCAAAGCGGCTCGACGGTCGAGATCGTCAGCGCCCCGGGCGCACGACCGAACCCGGCCTGGCTCAACTTCGTGGTGACCGGCAAGGCCCGCACGCACATCCGCCATGCACTCAAGCTGCAGCGCCGCTCGGAGTCCATCAGCCTCGGCGAACGCCTGCTGAACAAGGTGCTCAACGGCTTCGACAGCGCCCTGGACAAGATCCCCCAGGAGCGCATCCAGGCCATGCTCGGCGAATACCGCCTGGAGCTGATCGAGGACCTGCTCGAAGATATTGGCCTGGGCAACCGCATGGCCTATGTAGTGGCCCGACGCCTGCTGTCCACCGAAGGCGAACAACTGCCAAGCCCGGAAGGCCCACTGGCGATTCGCGGCACCGAAGGCCTGGTATTGAGCTACGCCAAATGCTGCACGCCAATCCCGGGCGACCCGATTGTCGGTCACCTGTCGGCGGGCAAAGGCATGGTGGTGCACCTGGAAAACTGCCGCAACATCAGCGAAATCCGCCACAACCCGGAAAAGTGCATCCAGCTGTCCTGGGCCAAGGATGTCACCGGCGAATTCAACGTCGAGCTGCGCGTCGAGCTGGAACACCAGCGTGGCCTGATTGCCCTGCTGGCCAGCAGCGTCAACGCCGCCGACGGCAATATCGAGAAAATCAGCATGGATGAACGCGATGGTCGCATCAGCGTGGTCCAACTGGTGGTCAGCGTGCACGACCGTGTGCACCTGGCACGCGTGATCAAGAAACTGCGCGCCCTGACCGGAGTGATCCGAATCACCCGCATGCGTGCGTAACCCAATAACAGCAAGGAGTCATCATGACCAAGACCGTCATCACCAGTGACAAGGCCCCAGCCGCCATCGGCACCTACTCCCAGGCGATCAAGGCCGGCAACACGGTGTACATGTCCGGGCAGATCCCGCTGGACCCGAAAACCATGGAACTGGTCGAAGGCTTCGAAGCCCAGACCGTCCAGGTCTTCGAAAACCTCAAGGCCGTTGCTGAAGCCGCTGGCGGTTCGTTCAAGGACATCGTCAAGCTGAACATCTTCCTCACCGACCTCAGCCACTTCGCCAAGGTCAACGAGATCATGGGCAAGTACTTCGACCAGCCGTACCCGGCGCGTGCCGCCATCGGCGTTGCTGCCCTGCCTAAGGGTTCGCAGGTTGAAATGGATGCCATCCTGGTCATCGAGTAACACCCCCGAGGGCGCGCCGCCCGGTGCGCCCTCATCCCCCGCCCCTGCAAGGACCCCCGCCATGCGCTACGCGCTCGCCCTGTCGCTGCTCGCCACCCTGTTGAGCGGCTGCGCCAGTCACAGCCCGGAAGACCTCAACGGTACCTGGATCAATCAGAACGCCATCGACGCTGCCGCCAAAGGCTCCAACCTGCGCCAGGCACTTCTCGCCAACGGCCCGAACCTTGAGTGGAAGGTCAACGTTGCCGCCAGCCAGGCCACCTTCAGCAATGGTTTTGAAGCGGGCGACGGCAAGCTCAAGGCGCTCAAAGATGACCAGTGGGAAGTCGATTTCTACGGCAACTATGCAGAGACGCTGAGCCTGGACGGCGACGAACTGGTTCAAGCGGCCAGTGACGCCAACCCGCAGCAGAGCTTCCAGCGCGCCGAAACCCCAGCCCCCATTGATGCGCCAGCTGGCACCACCTTTGAAACCGAGCTGTACAAGGCTTACATGGGTGGCGACTGGAAGATTGTCGAAGGGCCGGGCCAAGGGGGCATTGCGCATTTTCGCGCCAACGGCAGCCTCGACGGCCTGCCCGGCCTGGATCGCTACGCCCTGTGCCTGGCTGGCGATTGCGCCGCCATGAGCGGCGAGTTCGACAGCCTGTGGCTGGAACGCAACCAGCAGGGCAACCCGTGGATGTTCAAGCGTGACGGCAAGCAGCTGGAAATCTTCCAGGCCGTCAATAAGGCCCAGGCCGACGAGATGCCAGATCTGCAACCTGGCCCTCGTCGTTGGCTGCTTGAGCGTCAGTAGAGATTAATTGCTACCGGCAAGGATGGCCGCATAGCCTTCCTTGTAGCTCGGGTACTGTGGCGCCCAGCCCAGTGCCCGGGCCCGGGCATTGCTGCAACGCTTGCTGCCGGTACGGCGCACCCGCTCCTGCTCCGACCACTGGGTAACGCCCATGTACTCGCGCAGCCAGGCAACCACGTCAAACAGTGGCGCTGGCGCGTCATCGACACCTATGTAGCAATCTTCTACTGCCTTGCCCTGCTGGTCGGCCTTGAGCAAAAAGGCCAGCAGCCCGGCTGCGTCTTCGGCGTGAATGCGGTTGCCGTACAGCGGTGGCTCTTCAGTCACCCGATAGCCCTGGCGGACTTGGCTGAGCAGCCATTCGCGCCCCGGGCCGTAGATGCCCGTAAGGCGCACGATGGTCGTGGCAATGCCGCTGGCCAGGGCCAGTCGCTCGGCTTCGAGCATGACCCTGCCCGAATAGCCTTCAGGCTCCACAGCAGCAGTTTCGTCAATCCACTCCCCGTCTTTCTGCGCATACACGCTGCTGCTCGAAACGAACAACAGGCGACGCGGCTTCTGGTTGCGCTCGGCCAGCCAGCTCAGCACATTGCGCAGGCCTTCGACATACGCAGCCTGATAACCGGCTTCGTCATGCTGGCTCGCGGCAACGCTGTAAACCAGGTAATCCGGAGCGTCAACCGGCCAGTCTGCCGGGCAGCGCGGATCATTCAAGTCGGCAGCGATAGCCTTCACCCCTTCTGGCAACTGGCCAACACTGCGGCGCAGGCCGCTCACCGGCCAACCCGAGGCCAGCAATTGCTTGGCCAGACGGCCACCGACATCGCCACAACCGACGATCAGAACTGAGCGCGCAGACATCCTGAAACTCCGCAAATCAAAGGCCCAGCCTATCCAAATAAATCGATAGGCGGCTAGCTATAGTGGAAAAAAAGTAACTTTATTACTTCTGCTAACAAGAATTACTTGCAATAATGGCCACCCAATTTTGTTCTCGGCCTGTCTCGAGGCCTGGAAGGACAACCACCTCTTTCTTCTTCATCAGGTCAGGCCAGCATGACACGTATTCAACCTTCCGCTTCGCCAACCACGTCGCGCGCATGGCGCGCCATCGCCGCGCTGATGTTCAGCCTGGTGATGGCACCCGCCGCCCTGGCCGATGAGCCGACCACTGCTCCCACCACTCCAGCCGCCGTGGCCCCGGCCGCGCCAGGTGCCGAACAATCTGCCGCGCCGACCGATCCAGCCGCCGCGCCCGCTGTTGCGCCGACTGATGGCCAGGCAGCCAACCCGGCTGACGAAAGCGTTGAAGCACTGGTCGAAGATACCAGCCTGGGCATGGCCCACGACCTGTCGCCATGGGGCATGTACAAGAACGCCGACATCGTGGTGAAGATCGTCATGATCGGCCTGGCTATCGCCTCGATCATCACCTGGACCATCTGGATCGCCAAAGGCTTCGAGCTGATGGGCGCCAAGCGTCGCCTGCGTGGCGAAATCGCCGCCCTCAAGCGTGCCACCACTCTCAAGGAAGCCAGCGACAGCGCAAATAAAGAAGGCACCCTGGCCCACATCCTGGTCCACGATGCCCTGGATGAAATGCGCCTGTCGGCCAATACCCGCGAGAAAGAAGGCATCAAGGAGCGCGTGAGCTTCCGCCTTGAGCGCCTGGTAGCTGCCAGCGGCCGCAACATGAGCAGCGGCACCGGCGTGCTCGCCACCATCGGCTCCACCGCGCCGTTCGTCGGTCTGTTCGGTACTGTGTGGGGCATCATGAACAGCTTCATCGGCATCGCCAAAACCCAGACCACCAACCTCGCCGTGGTTGCCCCGGGTATCGCCGAAGCCCTGCTGGCCACCGCCCTGGGCCTGGTTGCAGCAATCCCGGCAGTGGTCATCTACAACGTCTTTGCCCGCTCCATTGCCGGCTACAAGGCGCAGGTATCCGATGCCTCGGCCGAAGTACTGCTGCTGGTCAGCCGCGACCTGGACCACCAGCCAGGCGATCGCGCCGCTGCACCTCACATGGTTAAAGTGGGCTAAGCCATGGGCCTGCATCTTAACGAAGGTGGCGACGACCTCGCCGAAAACCACGAAATCAACGTCACGCCGTTCATCGACGTCATGTTGGTCCTGCTGATCATCTTCATGGTGGCAGCGCCGCTGGCAACCGTCGACATCAAGGTCGACCTGCCAGCCTCGACCGCAAAACCTGCGCCGCGGCCCGAGAAGCCGGTGTTCCTCAGCGTCAAGGCTGACCAGAACCTGTACGTCGGCGACGAGCAGGTCCAACGTGACCAGCTCGGGGCAATTCTCGACGCCAAGACCAAGGGCGACAAGGACACCACGATCTTCTTCCAGGCCGATAAAGGCGTGGATTACGGCGATCTGATGGAAGTCATGAACACGCTGCGCGCGGCCGGTTACCTGAAAGTCGGTCTGGTCGGCCTTGAGACGGCAGCCAAGAAATGATCAAGACGCGGCATAAGCTGGCGCGTTACAGCAGTAGTCTGGCAATTGTGCTGGGTATCCATGCCGTTGCCGTGCTGCTGACGCTCAATTGGTCGGTGCCCCAAGCGATCGAATTGCCGCCTGCGGCGATGATGATCGAAATGGCACCGATGCCCGAACCGGCACCGCCACCTCCACCCAAGGTGGTTACCCCGCCACAGCCGCCAGCGCCGGTCGAAGAACCGCCGCTGCCGAAACTGGCCGAGGCGCCGAAACCGAAAATCGCCATTGCCAAGCCGGTCAAGCCAAAGGCCAAACCGCAGCCGCCCAAGCCCGAGAAAAAGCCTGAGCCGCCGCAGGAGAAACCGGCCGACGAGGAAGTTGTCGATACGCCGCCTACTACCGCACCTGCGCAAAAATCGGCTGCCCCGGCGCCGAGCATCGCCACCAACAGCAATGCCCTGCCTACCTGGCAGAGCGACCTGCTGCGTCACCTGGCGAAGTACAAGCGCTATCCGGAAAACGCCCGGCGCATGCGCATGGAAGGCATCAACCGCCTGCGCTTCGTGGTCGATGGCGAGGGCAAGATCCTCTCCTACGCCCTGGCTGGCGGATCGGGCAGTGCGGCACTGGATCGAGCGACCCTGGAGATGATCCGTCGCGCGCAACCGGTGCCACCACCGCCCAAGGAATTGCTCAACAACGGCAGCATTGAAGTGATCGCGCCTTTCGTCTACTCGCTGGACAAACGCTAACGCTTTGTTTCTGTCACAAACGAGCAAGTCTGATAACGTGCGTCTATCGATTGCAGCCGCTATGCTGGGGCCGCAACTTCATGGACGCACGTTATGACCCTCACAGAATTGCGCTACATCGTCACCCTCGCCCAGGAGCAGCACTTCGGCCATGCCGCCGAGCGCTGCCACGTCAGCCAGCCGACCCTGTCGGTCGGCGTCAAGAAGCTTGAGGACGAGCTGGGTGTACTGATCTTCGAGCGCAGCAAAAGCGCAGTGCGCCTGACCCCGGTCGGCGAAGGCATCGTTGCCCAGGCGCAAAAGGTGCTTGAGCAGGCCCAGGGCATCCGCGAACTGGCCCAGGCCGGCAAGAACCAGCTGACCGCCCCGCTGAAAGTCGGCGCGATCTACACCGTCGGCCCCTACCTGTTCCCGCACTTGATCCCGCAACTGCACCGGGTCGCCCCGCAGATGCCGTTGTACATCGAAGAGAACTTCACCCATATCCTGCGCGACAAGCTGCGCAATGGTGAACTGGACGCGGTGATCATTGCCCTGCCGTTCAATGAAGCCGACGTGCTGACCCTGCCGCTGTACGACGAACCGTTCTACGTTTTGATGCCCAGCGAGCATCCATGGACCCGAAAGGAAACCATCGACGCCAGCCTGCTCAACGACAAGAGCCTGTTACTGCTCGGCGAAGGCCACTGCTTCCGTGACCAGGTGCTCGAGGCGTGCCCGACCCTGGCCAAAGGCAGCGACGGCGCCAAGCACACCACGGTCGAGTCCAGCTCGCTGGAAACCATTCGCCACATGGTCGCTTCGGGCCTGGGCGTGTCTATTCTGCCGCTGTCCGCAGTGCACAGCCATCACTACGCCCCGGGCGTGATCGAAGTGCGCCCACTGAGCCCACCGGCGCCGTTTCGCACCGTGGCCATTGCCTGGCGCGCCAGCTTCCCGCGGCCCAAGGCGATCGAGATCCTCGCTGACTCGATCCGCCTGTGCTCGGTCGCCAAACCCGCCGCGAGCCAGTAGGAAAGCACCATGCCGGAGTTGTCCCAGGTCTCGGTGACCGCGCTCAAGGGGGTCGGCGAGGCCATGGCCGAGAAGCTCGCCAAGGTCGGCCTGGAGAACCTCCAGGACGTGCTGTTCCACTTGCCGCTGCGCTATCAGGACCGCACCCGCGTAGTGCCCATCGGCGCCCTGCGCCCGGGCCAGGATGCGGTAATCGAAGGCGTGGTCAGTGGCACCGACGTGGTCATGGGCAAGCGCCGCAGCCTGCTGGTGCGCCTTGGCGACGGCAGCGGCGTGCTGAGCCTGCGCTTCTACCACTTCAGCAACGCGCAGAAGGAAGGCCTCAAGCGTGGCACCCACCTGCGCTGCTACGGTGAAGCCCGCCCCGGCGCTTCGGGCCTGGAGATCTATCACCCCGAATACCGCGCGCTGACCGGCGATGAGCCAGCGCCGGTGGAACAGACCCTGACCCCGATCTACCCGACCACCGAGGGCCTGACCCAACAACGCCTGCGTCAGCTGTGCCAGCAGAGCCTGGCACTGCTCGGCCCGCGCAGCCTGCCAGACTGGCTGCCGGAAGAACTGGCCCGGGATTACCAATTGGCGCCGCTGGACGATGCGATCCGCTACCTGCACCACCCGCCGGCCGATGCCGACGTCGATGAGTTAGCAGAAGGGCACCATTGGGCCCAACACCGCCTGGCATTCGAAGAACTGCTGACCCACCAGCTGTCACAGCAGCGCCTGCGCGAAAGCCTGCGCGCCCAGCGTGCGCCGGTGTTGCCCAAGGCCAGCCGGTTGCCCCAACAGTACCTGGCCAACCTCGGCTTTGCGCCGACCGGCGCGCAGCAGCGCGTGGGCAACGAGATCGCCTATGACCTCAGCCAGCCGGAGCCGATGCTGCGCCTGGTCCAGGGCGATGTTGGCGCAGGCAAGACCGTGGTCGCCGCCCTCGCCGCCCTGCAGGCGCTGGAAGCCGGTTACCAGGTAGCGCTGATGGCACCCACCGAGATCCTCGCCGAGCAGCACTTCATTACCTTCAAGCGCTGGCTGGAGCCACTGGGCATCGAAGTCGCCTGGCTGGCCGGCAAGCTCAAGGGCAAGGCGCGCGCTAGCGCCCTGGAACAGATCGCCGCCGGCGCACCGATGGTGGTCGGCACCCATGCCTTGTTCCAGGAAGAGGTGAAATTCAAGAATCTGGCCCTGGCGATCATCGACGAACAACACCGCTTCGGCGTGCAGCAGCGCCTGGCCCTGCGCCAGAAAGGCGTGGGCGGCCAACTCTGCCCGCACCAGCTGATCATGACCGCCACGCCAATCCCGCGTACCCTGGCGATGAGCGCCTACGCCGACCTGGACACCTCGATCCTCGACGAACTGCCGCCAGGGCGCACCCCGGTCAACACCGTACTGGTTACCGACAGCCGGCGCTTCGAAGTGGTCGAGCGGGTGCGCGCGGCCTGCGCCGAAGGGCGCCAGACCTACTGGGTCTGCACCCTGATCGAAGAATCCGAAGAACTCACCTGCCAGGCCGCCGAAACCACTTTCGAGGAACTCAGCAGCGCCTTGGGCGAGTTGCGTGTCGGCTTGATTCACGGGCGCATGAAGCCTGCGGAAAAAGCCGCGGTGATGGCCGAATTCAAGCAGGGCAACCTGCAACTGCTGGTGGCGACCACGGTGATCGAGGTCGGTGTCGACGTGCCCAATGCCAGCCTGATGATCATCGAGAACCCCGAGCGCCTGGGCCTGGCGCAGTTGCACCAGTTGCGCGGCCGGGTTGGCCGGGGCAGTGCGGTGAGCCACTGCGTGCTGTTGTATCACCCGCCGCTGTCGCAGATCGGGCGCGAACGCCTGGGAATCATGCGCGAAACCAACGACGGCTTCATCATCGCCGAGAAAGACCTGGAGCTGCGTGGCCCTGGTGAAATGCTCGGCACCCGCCAGACCGGCCTGCTGCAGTTCAAGGTCGCCGACCTGATTCGCGACGCCGACCTGCTGCCCGCCGTACGCGACGCCGCCCAGGCCCTGCTGGCCCGCTGGCCGTCACATGTCAGCCCCTTGCTGGAACGATGGCTGCGCCACGGCCAGCAATATGGCCAAGTGTGACGCCCGTCCCAGATTGCGGCCAGCCCGGGGTTCAAGCTGGTTATACTCATGCGATTGAAAAATTTTTGGATACAGACCATGACTGAAGTTGCTTTGGACACCGCAACCCCCCACGCTCCGTCTGTTATCCGGTTGCTGCTCGACAAGCTCGGCATCGCCTACCGCGAAGTGACCGACCATCCGCAGCTGCCGACCGCCGCCAAAGTGCAGGCCGTACTGCTGGACGACGAAGTCGGCGCGTTGATGGTGCTGTTCCCGCAAAACCAGTTGCTCGACCTCAGCCGCCTGACCGAGCTGACCGGCCGCAAGCTGGCTGCCGTACCGCTGGAGCGCCTGCGCCACATGCTGGAAAAGCACGGCCTGAAGATCCTCCCGGGGATTCCGGCGCTGACCAGTTCACCGTGCCTTTACGAAGAAAGCCTGCTGCGCCCCGAGCGCCTGCTGATTCATTCCGGTGAAGCCGGGTTGTTGCTGGAGATCGAACGCGACGACTTCAAGAAGATGCTCAGCAAAGCCAGCGCCGGCAACTTCGGCGAACTGCTGACCAGCATCCGCCCCAACCTCGACCGCCCCCACGACGACCGCGAAGAAATTTCCCAGGCCGTCCAGGCATTCACGGCCCGGCGCATCCAGCAACGCCTGGAAAGCACCATCGAGATCCCGCCCCTGGCGGAAACCGCGCAAAAGATCATCAAGCTACGGGTCGACCCCAACGCTACCATCGACGATATCACCGGCGTGGTCGAAACCGACCCGGCCCTCGCTGCGCAAGTGGTCAGCTGGGCGGCTTCGCCCTACTACGCCTCACCGGGCAAGATCCGCTCGGTGGAAGACGCCATCGTTCGCGTGCTGGGATTTGACCTGGTGATCAACCTGGCCCTGGGCCTGGCGCTGGGCAAAACCCTGAGCCTGCCCAAGGACCACCCGCAACAGACCACGCCGTACTGGCAGCAATCGATCTACACCGCTGCGGTGATCGAAGGCCTGACCCGGGCCATGCCGCGAGCCGAGCGCCCGGAATCGGGCCTGACCTACCTGGCCGGGCTGCTGCACAACTTCGGTTACCTGCTGCTGGCGCATGTGTTCCCGCCGCATTTCTCGCTGATCTGCCGGCACCTGGAGGTCAACCCGCACCTGTGCCACAGCTATGTCGAGCAACACCTGCTGGGCATCAGCCGCGAGCAGATCGGCGCCTGGCTGATGCGCTACTGGGACATGCCGGATGAGCTGTCCACCGCCCTGCGCTTCCAGCACGACCCGACCTATGCCGGCGACTGTGCAGCCTTCCCCAACCTGGTGTGCCTGGCGGTGCGTTTGTTGCGCTCACGCGGGATCGGCTCGGGGCCGCAGGAAAGCATCCCCGACGAGCTGCTCGAGCGTCTGAACCTGACCCGCGAAAAAGCCGAGGATGTGGTCAACAAGGTGCTGGAAGCCGAAGCCATGCTGCGTGAGCTGGCGTCGCAGTTCAGCCAGCACTGAGGCGAGAGCCTGACCTTGCTGGTCAGGCCTTCTTTTTCGGTTTCAGGTACTTCATCAGGCCCTGGAACCAGATCACCAGCGCCGGGTTGCCCTTGATCTGGATGCTCTTGTCCTGAATTCCCTGCATGAAGGCCAGTTGCTTGTTCTTGGCCTGCAGGGTGGCAAAACCGAAAGCGGCATCCTTGAAGGCAATGGCAAAGGCCGGCGCAGGGTGAGTGCCGGATTTGCTGCTGATACGCAGGTCCTTGACGATGAAGTGGCGCGCTGCCTTGCCATCGAGGGTCTGCAGCTGGAACACCAGGTCCTTGTCGGCCAGTTGCTGCTGGAAGGCAGGGTTGTTGCGACTGGCCTTGGCCATCAGCAGGCCCATGGCCCAAAGGAGAAAGCGAAACTTCATGTGCACGCCTCGGCTAAAAAGTGACTGGCGAAGCAGTTTATAGTCTCGCTACAAAAACACCATAGTTCTCTGCGCTTTGCCCGATGATAGCCGCCGTTGGCCTTGTAACCGGGTTATTCACTGACGCCTGAACCTGCTCAATGCGTACAGAATCAACTGGTTCGCGCCGATAGCCGCCAGTGCTGTAGACAACCCCAGCACGCTGCAAAACAATGCGCGCAACGGATGCTGTGGCAACAGGTAGAGCAAGATCGCGGCAGGAATGGCCGCCGCCAGCAGCAACCGCCACTTGAGCCGCGGCACCAGCGCTATCACCAGGTTCATCAGCACCACGAAGTAGAAAATCAAATACATGCCCATGCCGATCGCGACGCCGCGCGACATCAGCCCGCCGGCCATCTGCCGGTACATTGTCATGCCAGTGTTGTGCAGCCACAGGTAAGTGACAATGGCCAACAGGTGCACAACCAGGGCGATTGCCAGGCGGTAAGGGCGAGTTACAAGCATTTCTGTGTCTCGTCTTCGACCACGCCCTTGTCGCTCAGGCGCTTGATACCGTCCACGGCGCTGTCGCGGTAACCGCTGGCCTCCAGTGCCGCTTGCTGGTAGCAAGCCATGGCGCGGTCATTGTCCTGCTGGCCAAGCTTGCCTGCCTCGTAAGCAAAGCCAAGATCCACCAGCCCCCGCGGCGACTCCAGCTTCGCCGATTGCTGCAAGGCCTGAAGCGCTTTGCCCGGGTTCTGGCAGACCCGGTCCTCGGCATACTCTTCGCCGTAGCAAACGAAGTGCGCCAGCATGGCCCCGGCGTCCCGTTCAGTGACCATCGCAGCCTCCAGGAGCTGAACGATGGTCGAGTCCGGCAGCCGTTCGGCATCCCCTGAAAAAATCAGGATGACCGCCTGTACTGCAGCATCGTTGTTGCCCTTGGCAGCGGCACTGAGCAGGCTGTTGAGGGCGGCGTTCATCAGTTGCCCTGGGTTGTCGTAGAGCCCTGCCCTGCCCAGGCCCTCATAGAGCCTGGCGCGCTCGACATCCAGCTCGCCGGCGACCTTCTCCTTACGCCCGCTGAAGAAGCCTTCCAGGGACCAGTCGTCGATCCGGCTCAACACCCAGCACTGGCCGCGGGTAAAGGTGTAGACCTTGAGCAGTTCACCCTTGCTGTCGCGCAGCACCATTTGCCGTGTGCCCTCCTGTTCGACTACCAGGCCCCTTTCGGCGCGTTTGGCCGGCTGCAGCAAGGCCAGCGACGGGCGCTGCTCCGGGGTCAGCTTGCGAATCGCCACACGCGGTTGCTTGCGCCCAGGGTAGATCCGCTGTTCGATCAGCGGGTCGGCCACCAGCGCCTGCTGCAGCGCCTCGCTCTGGGCAAAAGCCGCGAAGAAGGCAGCGAAGTCGTTGTTGGTGCAGTCCGGCATGTCCGCCGGGGCGGCAGCACAGGTTGTCGCCCCGGCCAGCAGCAGAAACGAGCAGAGCCACTGCCGCAAGTTCGTCGCAAAGCCCTTCATGGTTTGCCTCTATCGATCAGTTGTTGAGTGGGGGTACACCAGTACTCACTGAAGCCCAGCCAGTAACTCAGCACATCCCGGATGAAGCGCAGGGCGTTTTCCGGCTTGCGGCAATCGGCCTGCTCGTTGGCTACTTCATAGGGCGTATTGCTGATGAAGTAGTTGAGCCAATGGGGTTCCCAGTTGGGCATGGCGATCTCGATATGACCATCGGCCTTGAACAAGCTGATCCAGACGATGCCGACAGTGCCGTCGTCTTCGTAGTCGCGCATATCCAAGGGGGTCTGGGAGAACAGCGGCGTACGGAAAACCTGCTTTTGATTGCTGCGGTCAATGAAACGCAGGTAGGCCAGGTCATCGAAAGGCACCAGCCAGCCACCAACCGGCACGTTTTCCATAAGATAACGGCCTGATTCACTGACCACCCTGACTTCGCCTGGCCGGTCGATCAGTACCTGGATGTTGTGTCCCACCCAAAGTACCAATGCCCCAACCAGCGCCAGGACAAAATAGTGCCTACGTTTCAAGACTGTTCCTTTTTGAATACCTTCAGCCGGCCCAACCAGTGGGCAACCATTATCGCCAGGAAAGTCAGGCCTCCGGCCAGGGGGCTGAAAAACATCGTACGCACCGGGTGATCCGGCATCAGCCAGTAGATGATCAACGCCACCAACGCGCCATTGATCATGAGTTTGTGCTTGAGCCGCGGCACCAGAATGATCACCACGCTGAAGATCACCATCACGTCGAAAACCAGCCAGAAAATGGCGCCCGACGCCACGCCCCGGGCGGTGAAACCACCGTAGATCTGCTTGTAGTAATGAACCCCGATGTCGTTGAACACCAGGAACAGGAAGCAAGCCAGCGCATGCACGACCAGGGCGATCATCCAGCGTTTGATCATCGGGTGTTTCCTTGCAAGGCCTGACACCAGCTACGAACATCGTTCCTGTCGAAGCCCGGGCAATTGTTGTCGCGGGCGATATAGCGATAGGGGTGCGCAGCTTCGTAGGTGAAGTGGTAGTAGTTGTGCTTGTCCTGACCGTACAGCCAGTACGACGAGGAGCCCTGGGAAATCTGGTAGGGCTCGAAGGTCAGCATTGAGGATTCGGCGGGGATGAAGTTTTCAGGCTCCATCCACAGCAGCAGCGCGTTCGAGTACAACGGCGTGGTAACGCCTGGCAGCAGCAGGAGTATCAGCAACGCCAGGGCGAACCACCTGCCTTTGCTCATGCCGGCGGCAGGTTCGCATAGTAGGAACCCACCAGTTCCATGACCACCACGGTAGTCAGGCAAATGAATGTCAGCAGGCGATGCCAGAGCTGGTCACGCCAGCGCCGGTGCAGGCCGGTGAGTATCAGGATCAGACAGACGAAGGCCAGGCTGCCGAACAGATCGCTGTCGGCGACGCCCGCCAGGTAGTTGGGCAAGGTCAGGCCGTCATACATGGCGTTGGCCTACGCTAGCGGTTACTGCGAATCCTTCGATCTTCATCACGGCCCTCCCTGGACACATCCCCGTCCTTGCGACGGCGGCCGCGTATGCTAGCCAGATGCCAGGGCGACGGCAATAAAAAACGGGCACCTTGTGCGGTGCCCGTTTTTCACTGCAATCGATCTGTGCGAGGCATCACGGATTGACGCTGTCCTTCAGGGATTTGCCTGGTTTGAAAGCAACGGTGTTGCTGGCCTTGATCTTGACCGGCTCGCCGGTTTGCGGGTTTTTACCCGTGCGGGCACCGCGGTGACGCTGCAGGAAAGTACCGAAGCCGACCAGGGTCACGCTGTCCTTGCGATGCAGGGCGCCAGTGATTTCTTCGAGCACGGCGTTGAGCACGCGGTTGGCTTGCTCTTTGGTGAGATCAGCCTTTTCCGCAATGGCGGCGGCGAGTTCTGGTTTACGCATAGTGAAGCCTCTTTGACGGTTTTTTTGTTGTTATGCCGTGCTGCTCTTGAAGAACAGCGCCCAAGGCACCGCAGGCTCTAAACTGCGGCAGACGGGAGTGAGAATGGCATGCCCTCAGGGGTCGCGCCAGTCTCTGGGCGGCCATTGTTGGGACAATGGCAGGGGAAATCCGACAGAACGCCGGTTATTTACGCCATTAGCGCCGGAAGTTGCCGATTTAGAGCCAGTTTCTCCATGACCGCGGTACCGGTCAGGGCGTAGCCCAGCAGCTGACCGTCCGCGTCATGGCAGAGCACCTTGAGGTCGGCGCCCTGCCCTTCAACGCTCCACTGGCCTTCGCGGCCATGGGGCACAGGCGACACCACCAACGGGCAAGCCGGAGTTTTAACCGTGACCGGCATCGGCCCATAGGCCACTGCTGTCGGGTTCCCGGCCAGGGTTTGTGCCAGCGCGCGGGCGCAACTCATCAAGGGCATCACGTACAGCAGATTGAGACCATCAACTTCGGCGCAGTCGCCCAGAGCGAAGATATTGGCGTGAGAAGTACGTAGCTGGCGATCAACCACTACGCCGCGGTTGACCTGCAAACCGGCTGCCGAGGCCAGATCGATGCGAGGTCGCAGGCCGACCGCCGACACCACCAGGTCACAAGCGATCACGCTGCCGTCGGACAAATGCGCCTCAAGTTCCTGCCCCAGCCGCTGCAGGCGGGTCAGTACCGGGCCCAGGTGGAAACGCACGCCCAGCCCTTCCAGGCCTGCTTGCACGGCCGCTGCCGCCATCGGGTGGAGCAAGGTCGGCATGACCTGCTCGCACGGCGCCACCAGCTCTACCTGATAACCCCCCAGGCTCATATCGTTGGCGAATTCACAGCCGATCAGCCCGGCACCGAGAATCAACACCCGCTGCTTGCCAGCCGCTGCAACACGGAAACGGGCGTAGTCTTCGAGGTCGTTGATCGGGAAGATCAGCTCGCAAGCGTCGCCTTCGACCGGCACCCGCACGGTTTCGGCGCCCCAAGCCAGGATCAGGTCGCGATAAGGCACCTGCTCTTCACCGATCCACAGACGCTTGTGGCCCGGGTCGATGCCGCTGATGCGGGTGTGGGTGCGCACTTCGGCCTTGAGCTGATCGGCCATGGCGCCCGGCTCGGCCATGCTCAGGCCGTCGGCATCCTTGTTCTTGGCGAAACCGGTGGAAAGCATCGGCTTGGAGTAGGAACGGCCGTCGTCGGCGGTAATCAGCAACAACGGCGTATCGCCGTCGAGCTTGCGAAACTCGCGAGCCAGGTTGTAACCCGCCAGACCTGTACCGACAATCACCACTGGAGCCGTCATGCGCTGCCTTCCTTGAAATCTGATTGAAATGTGATCAGTTGATTTCGATCATCTCGAAATCCATCTTGCCGACACCGCAGTCCGGGCACAGCCAGTCTTCGGGTACGTCTTCCCACCTGGTGCCTGGAGCGATGCCGTCGTCCGGCCAACCGTCAGCTTCGTTGTAGATCAGGCCACAGACGATGCATTGCCACTTTTTCATAACGCACTTCCTCAAAAGACTCAGGCATTGGAGTGGCCGCTCTCATGAAGATTACAGTGGCGACCATCAAAGAAAGGCTTTGTACTGGAGCCAGGTGCCAGCATGCAAGCCGGATCGGGCAATCATGCTAAGCTCGGCGTCTCTCTGGCCTGTTATTCGATACCGCCGTGCCGTACGAAACATTGCAAGCGCCCGCTGCACTCTGGCTGCAGCACCCTGACGTGGCAGACAGCACATCGCCCGCAACCCTCGACTGGTTGTACGACCAGGGCTCCCTGACCCGCCGCCTGATTCAATTATCTGCCGATCAGTTTTCCGTGACACCCCTTTGCGAGGGTTGGCAGCGCCTGCGCGAAGACGAATGCCAAGCCCTGGACCTGCCTGTTGGCAGCGAAGGCTGGGTGCGCGAAGTGTATTTGCGCGGTCACGGCCAGCCCTGGGTGTTTGCCCGTAGCGTGGCCGCGCGCAGCTCGCTGGAAAGTGGCGGCCTGGACATGGAAGCCCTGGGCAGCCGCTCTCTGGGCGAGCTGTTGTTCTGCGAAAAGGCTTTTGTCCGCCGGCCCATCGAGGTCTGCCACTATCCGCAAGCCTGGCTGCCGCCGGAGCAGAGCCATGAAGGCTTGTGGGGACGCCGCTCGCGCTTCGATCGCGGCGCCTTGAGCGTACTGGTGGCCGAGGTGTTCTTGCCTACACTGTGGGCTGCAGCCGAAACCGCTTCGGAGACCCGCTGATGTACCTGCAGTTGCTCAAGTCGTTCAATCGCCTGCACCCACGGGCCTGGGACTTCATCCAGCTGAGCCGGATGGACCGCCCGATCGGTATCTACCTGTTGCTGTGGCCCACCCTTTCGGCGGTGTGGATTGCCGCCAAGGGCGCTCCGACCCTGGCCAACGTGCTGATTTTCACCCTCGGCGTGGTACTGATGCGCGCCGCCGGTTGCGCCATCAATGATTTTGCCGACCGCAAGGTCGATGGCCACGTCAAACGCACCGCCGACCGACCGCTGGCCGCCGGGCGAATCAGCGCTCGCGAGGCACTGACCCTGTTTGCGGTGCTGGTCGGGGTGAGCTTCTTGCTGGTGCTGTGCACCAACGCTACCACCGTGTGGCTGTCGTTCGGCGCGGTGGCGCTGGCGGCCTGCTACCCGTTCATGAAGCGCTACACCTACTACCCGCAGGTGGTGCTGGGGGCGGCCTATTCCTGGGGCATCCCCATGGCCTTCACCGCCGCCACCGGCGAGCTGCCGGCCATTGCCTGGCTGCTGTATATCGCCAACCTGCTGTGGACCGTGGGTTATGACACGTACTACGCGATGGTCGACCGTGATGACGACCTGAAGATCGGGGTCAAATCCACTGCCATCCTGTTCGGTGAAGCCGATCGGGTGATCATCCTGACTTTGCAGGTGTTGTCGCTGGGTTGCCTGCTGCTGGCTGGCAACCGCTTCGAGCTGGGCAACTGGTTCCACCTGGGGCTGGTGGCGGCGCTGCTGTGCTTTGCCTGGGAGTTCTGGACGACGCGCAAGCTCGACCGCGAATCGTGCTTCAAGGCCTTCTTGCATAACCATTGGGCCGGGCTGCTGATCTTTATCGGCATCGTGCTGGATTACAGCTTCTGATTCATCGCGGGGCAAGCCCGCTCCTACCTGTAGGAGCGGGCTTGCCCCGCGAAAAAGCCACTACGGTTTGGCAACGTGCCAGACGTCCTTCATACCGTCGCCCACAGTGTCCCCCGCCTTCTGATCCTTGACGAAGGTGTACAGCGGCTTGCCGTCATAGGCCCACTGCATGCTGCCGTCATCGCGCTTGATCTGTGTCCACTTGCCTTCGGCTTTCTCGCCATCCTTGACCATCAACGGCGGCCAGTTCTTGGCACAATCACCGTTACACATGGATTTGCCACCAGCGTCCTTGTCAAAGGTGTACAAGGTCATACTGTTATGGTCGACCCACATGCCGTCCTTCTCCATGGCATGATGAGCCGAGGCCACTCCCGGCAGCGCCAGGGCTACTGCAGCGAATAGACCCATCCAGTTCAGCGTATGTCGTGTCATTGGATTCACCGTAATTCTCGGGAGAGGGAATTTAAGCCTAGTCCAGTAACAGAATGTTGCTGCTATGGCCCACGAGCTGTCACACGACTGCAATAATTCCGTTATCTAATGCGGGCCAAGACACCTTTAATGGAAGAGGTTTAAGCATGGTTGGCAGAAACATTCTGATCGTTGACGACGAAGCGCCAATTCGCGAGATGATCGCCGTTGCATTGGAAATGGCCGGCTATGACTGCCTGGAAGCCGAAAACTCCCAGCAGGCCCACGCCATCATCGTCGATCGCAAGCCGGACCTGATCCTGCTCGACTGGATGCTCCCGGGCACCTCCGGCATCGAGCTGGCTCGCCGCCTCAAGCGCGACGAGCTGACCGGCGACATCCCGATCATCATGCTCACCGCCAAGGGTGAGGAAGACAACAAGATCCAGGGCCTGGAAGTCGGCGCCGATGACTACATCACCAAACCCTTCTCGCCGCGCGAGCTGGTGGCCCGGCTCAAGGCCGTGCTGCGCCGTGCCGGCCCGAGCGATGGCGAAGCGCCAATCGAAGTCGGTGGCCTGCTGCTGGACCCTATCAGCCACCGGGTGACCATCGACGGCAAGCCCGCCGAAATGGGCCCGACCGAATACCGCCTGCTGCAGTTCTTCATGACCCACCAGGAGCGTGCCTACACTCGCGGCCAGTTGCTCGATCAGGTCTGGGGCGGCAACGTCTATGTCGAGGAGCGCACCGTCGACGTGCACATACGCCGCCTGCGCAAGGCACTGGGTGATGCCTACGAAAATCTGGTACAAACCGTCCGCGGTACCGGTTACCGGTTCTCAACTAAAAGTTGAGAAAGCTGCAAGCCCCAAGCTGCAAGAAAGAGCAAAAGCACACGCAGATCCGCTTCAACCTTGCAGCTTGTAGCTTGCAACGTGCAGCTGATCCGCTAAGGATCCCAATTGAACCAGAACTGGCATGGCACCCTGATTCGCCACATGCTGTTGCTGATCACCGTCTGCCTGCTGGCCGGTCTGATCAGCGGCTACTATGGCTGGAGCCTGGCCCTGGGCCTGGCGATCTACCTGGGCTGGACCCTCAAGCAACTGCTGCGCCTGCATGAATGGCTGCGCCTGCACAAACCCGATGAAGCACCGCCCGATGGCTATGGCCTGTGGGGCGAGGTGTTCGACAGCATCTATCACCTGCAACGCCGCGACCAACGCGTGCGTGGCCGCCTGCAGGCAGTGATCGACCGGGTGCAGGAGTCCACCGCCGCGCTCAAGGACGCGGTGATCATGCTCGACAGCGATGGCAACCTGGAGTGGTGGAACCGCGCTGCAGAAACCTTGCTGGGCCTCAAGACCCCGCAGGACAGCGGCCAGCCGGTGACCAACCTGGTCCGTCACCCGCGCTTCAAAGAGTACTTCGAGCAGGAGAACTACCTCGAACCGCTGGAAATCCCCTCGCCGATCAATGACCGCATGCGCGTGCAACTGCACATCACCCGCTATGGCAACAACGAGCACCTCATGCTGGTGCGCGATGTCACCCGCATCCACCAGCTGGAACAGATGCGCAAGGACTTCGTCGCCAACGTCTCCCACGAGCTGCGCACGCCGCTGACGGTGATTGCCGGTTACCTGGAAACCCTGCTCGACAACGTCGAAGAAGTGAACCCGCGCTGGGTGCGCGCCCTGCAGCAGATGCAGCAGCAAGGCGGACGCATGCAAACGCTGCTCAACGACCTGCTGTTGCTGGCCAAGCTGGAAGCCACCGATTACCCCTCGGACAACCAGCCAGTGGCCGTCGACACCCTGCTGCAATCGATCAAGGGCGATGCCCAGGCATTGTCCGGGCAGCGCAACCAGCGCATCAGCCTGGAGGCGCAGCCGGGCATTCGCCTTAAGGGTAGTGAGGCGGAGCTGCGCAGCGCCTTCTCCAACCTGGTGTTCAATGCGGTCAAGTACACCCAGGACGAAGGCCAGATCCGCATCCGCTGGTGGGCCGACGAGCAAGGCGCACACCTGAGCGTGCAGGACTCGGGCATCGGCATCGACCCCAAGCACCTGCCACGCCTGACCGAACGCTTCTACCGCGTCGACTCCAGCCGCGCCTCCAATACCGGTGGCACCGGCCTGGGCCTGGCGATCGTCAAGCACGTGCTGCTGCGCCATCGCGCGCGCCTGGAAATCAGCAGCGTGCCAGGCCACGGCAGCACCTTTACCTGCCATTTCGCCCCAGTGCAGATGGCCTCGCACCAGGTCTCCTGAGCCGCCGCCCTTTAAATTTGCGCAGTCAGCCGCTACATTGGCTGACTCGCGCCAGCTCATGCTGGCATTGCTGTACTCCCTTTCTTAAAAGACGGACCCCGTAAAACTCCATCATGGACCCTTCCCCTGGTTTCAACCTCGCTGCACTTTTCGCCGATTTCGGCATGATTCTTTTTGCTCTGCTGCTGGTTCTGCTCAACGGCTTCTTCGTTGCCGCCGAGTTCGCCATGGTCAAATTACGCTCGACCCGGGTCGAGTCGATTGCCGAGCAGCATGGCTGGCGCGGGCAGATCCTGCGCACCGTACACAGCCAGCTGGACGCCTACCTGTCCGCTTGCCAACTGGGCATCACCCTGGCCTCGCTGGGCCTGGGCTGGGTGGGTGAGCCGGCCTTTGCGCACTTGCTCGAACCATTGCTGGCCGCTGTCGGCGTTGAATCGCCGGAAGTCATCAAGGGCATCTCGTTCTTCAGCGCCTTCTTCGTCATCTCCTACCTGCACATCGTCGTCGGTGAGCTGGCGCCCAAGTCCTGGGCTATCCGTAAGCCCGAACTGCTGTCGCTGTGGACGGCGGTGCCGCTGTATCTGTTCTACTGGCTGATGTACCCGGCCATCTACCTGCTCAACGCCAGCGCCAACGCCATTCTGCGAATCGCTGGCCAGGGCGAGCCCGGGCCGCACCACGAGCACCATTACAGCCGTGAAGAGCTCAAGCTGATCCTGCACTCCAGCCGTGGCCAGGACCCTAGTGACCAGGGCATGCGCGTACTCGCCTCGGCGGTCGAAATGGGCGAGCTGGAGGTGGTCGACTGGGCTAACTCGCGCGAAGACATGGTCTGCCTCGATGCCAACGCGCCGCTCAAGGAAATCCTCGCGATGTTCCGTCGGCACAAGTTCAGCCGCTACCCGGTACTCGATGCCGAGCGCGGCGAATTCATCGGCCTGCTGCACATCAAGGACCTGTTGCTGGAGCTGGCCGACCTCGACCATATCCCCGAGTCGTTCAACCTGGCTGAGCTGACCCGGCCGCTGGAGCGCGTGTCGCGGCACATGCCGCTGGCGCACCTGCTCGAGCAGTTCCGCAAGGGCGGCGCGCACTTTGCGCTGGTTGAGGAAGCCGACGGCAAGGTCATCGGCTACCTCACCATGGAAGACGTGCTGGAAGTGCTGGTTGGCGACATCCAGGACGAACACCGCAAGGCCGAGCGCGGCATCCTCGCCTACCAGCCGGGCAAGCTGCTGGTGCGCGGCGACACCCCGCTGTTCAAGGTCGAACGGCTGCTTGGCGTAGACCTGGACCACATCGAGGCAGAAACCCTCGCCGGCCTGGTCTACGAGACCCTCAAGCGGGTGCCGGAAGAGGAAGAGCTGCTGGAGGTCGAAGGCCTGCGCATCATCATCAAGAAGATGAAAGGGCCGAAGATCGTCCTGGCCAAGGTGCTCAAGCTCGATTGAGCTGCCTCAGGGGTTGCCGGCGGTAAAGTTCGGCAACCCGCCGACGGGCTGGTTGAACTGGTAGGGAATCGACTCCAGCGCCAGCCCGACGTTGCGCTGCACCACAAAGTGCAAGTGCGGGCCGCTGCTGTTGCCGGTATTGCCGGATTTGGCCAGCGGCGTGCCGTACACCACCCGCTGCCCTTCCCTGACCACCACCGAGCCGCGCATCAGGTGCAGGTACACGCCCATGGTGCCGTCTTCGTGAAGGATCCGCACAAAGTTGCCAGAAGGATGGCTACCACGGCCGCTCTGGCTGTTTTCGGTCTTGATCACCACTCCTGCTCTTGCAGCGATGATCGGCGTGCCCTCGGGCATGGCGATGTCCATGGCATAGCGGCCCTTGGGCCCGAAATGGCTGTAGCGACCATTGGGGCCCTGGGTCAGGCGAAAGGGCCCGCCGCGCCAGGGCAATGGGTAACGGAACGCCTGTTGACGCTTGCCCGGGTTGCCCAGGGCAAAGTCGAACTTGCTCTTGTAGCTCACCGGTTTACCGGGCTGGCGTGCACTGAGCAACGTCAGCGGAACCGTGCTGCGCGCCGGTATCACACGCCGTATCAGCCGCGACGCGCCACCCTGGACATTGCCCAGGCGCTCCAGGCGCAGCTCCACCTCAACCGGCGCGTAAGTGTCATTGCGCGCACTGAAGCGTACCCCACCGGCAAACCGGTTGGCCTGCAACTGCACCTGGGTTTCCAGCTGTTCGACCATCCGGTCGCCAAAAACAAACGCCCGGCTGCCGGGAATCGGCCGATCGGAATAGGACACCACGCCATAAGCGTCGGTACTTTTGTAGAGGGTCATGGCCAGCACAGGGCCGCAGGCCATGAGCAAGGCGCAGAACAGCAGCGTGCGTGCAGGCATGAGTAGTGGCTTTTTGACAGTTAGTGGTCTGTCGAAGCCTAGCAGCGGATTTTGGCGGGGGTATGGCGAGAGTGTTTCAGGGGTGTGCTAGGAGACGAACGGTGCATTGATCGCCGGCAAGGCCGGCTCCTGTAGGAGCCGGCTTGCCCCGCGAAGAGGCCAGCCCAGTCAATACATCAGGTGTTGTCTGGATTGCGACCGCTGCGCGCTCGATCGCGGGGTAAGGCCCGCTCCCACAGGGCCATCAGGCCCCTGGCACGAAGTGCTTCTGCGCCGAGCCGCGGGCGATCAGGCGCGACAGGTAGTCGAGCTTCTGCGCATCCTGGTCAACGAACTTGAAGGTCAGTTGCAACCAGTCACTGTCGGGTTTCGGCTCCAGCGCGGCAACCGCATGCAGGTAGCCGTTGAGGCGGGCGATCTCGGCGTTCTCACCTTGCTCCAGGTCGAGCACCGCGCCTTCCAGCACCTGTGGCAGGGTTTCGCCACGGCGCACCACCAGCAGCGCTTCCTTGAGGCTCAAGGCCTTGATAACGCATGGCTGAACACCGCTTGGCAGGCGCAGTTGGCCCTGGCCACGGCCGGCCGGCGCTGCAGCTGCAGGCTTGGGAGCGCTCACCAGTGGTTTGGCTGCCGCCACCGGGGCAGCCGCTGGCGCAGGCTTGACCGTTTCGGCACGACCGCCGGTCAGGGCACTCAACGAGTCGTTGGCGAAGGCCGATGTAGCGCGGGTCGGCGCACTGGCCAGCAAGGTGTCGAGCTTGCCGACCTTGGTCAGGGCTTTTTTCACCTTGGTCAGCAGTTGCTCGTTGGTGAACGGCTTGCCGACAAAGTCCGAGACCCCGGCCTGAATCGCCTGGACCACGTTCTCCTTGTCGCCACGGCTGGTGACCATGATGAACGGCAGGGTCTTCATCGACTCTTGCTGACGGCACCAGGTCAGCAGCTCAAGGCCGGACATTTCCGGCATTTCCCAGTCGCACAGAACCAGGTCGAAAGCCTCGCGGCTCAGCAATGTCTGGGCCTTGCGGCCATTGACCGCATCTTCGATGACGATACCGGGGAAGTAGTTACGCAGGCACTTCTTGACCAGGTCGCGAATGAACGGCGCATCATCCACAACCAACACACTGACTTTACTCATCGCCACTCCTATTGAATCCCGACTAGCATAACGCTGACTGATGGCCATTTGCCAAACATTGGGTCACGCCGGGACTCGTTGTTTCGTTCGCGGCTGCCTCACCCGCAAACGAAAACGCCCGGCCAGGGCCGGGCGTTCATTCTCGGGGCAGTCTTAGTTATCGTCAGATTTGCCCGGAACATTAGCGCTTTCGCCGCTACGCTGAACCTCTTCCTGCATACGCTTGAGGCCCAGGTGACGGACGTCGGTACCGCGCACCAGGTAGATCACCAGCTCGGAGATGTTGCGCGCGTGGTCGCCGATACGCTCCAGCGAACGCAGGGCCCAGATCACGCTGAGAACGCGCGAGATCGAGCGCGGATCTTCCATCATGTAGGTGACCAGCTCACGCAGGGCGGTCTTGTATTCGCGGTCGATGGTCTTGTCGTATTGCGCCACCGACAGCGCCAGGTCGGCGTCGAAACGGGCAAAGGCATCCAGGGCATCACGAACCATGTTGCGCACCTGGTCGCCAATGTGGCGCACTTCGACATAGCCACGAGGCGACTCGCCTTCTTCGCACAGCTGGATGGCGCGGCGGGCAATCTTGGTTGACTCGTCGCCGATGCGCTCCAGGTCGATCACCGACTTGGAAATGCTGATGATCAGGCGCAGGTCGGACGCCGCCGGCTGGCGCCGGGCCAGAATGCGCACGCACTCTTCGTCGATGTTGCGCTCCATCTGGTTGATCTGCTCGTCGACTTCACGCACCTGCTGGGCCAGGCCCGAATCGGCCTCGATCAGCGCGGTGACCGCGTCGTTGACCTGCTTCTCGACCAGGCCGCCCATCGCCAGGAGGTGGCTGCGAACCTCTTCGAGTTCGGCGTTGAACTGCTGGGAGATATGGTGGGTAAGGCTGTCTTTATCGATCATGCTTTCGCTCCGCGAAAAAGCTTCAAGTAGCAAGCTTCAAGCTTCAAGTTTGTTCGTGTCGTTCCCGGGCTTCACGCTCGCCACTTTCTTGCAGCTTGCGGCTTGAAGCTTGCAACTGCCGCTAGCCATACCGGCCGGTGATGTAGTCTTCGGTCTGCTTCTTCGCCGGGTTGGTGAACAGCGTATCGGTATCACCGAACTCCACCAGCTTGCCCATGTACATGAACGCGGTGTAGTCGGAGACCCGCGCCGCCTGCTGCATGTTATGGGTAACGATGACGATGGTGTACTTGGACTTGAGCTCATAGATCAGCTCTTCGACCTTGAGCGTCGAAATCGGGTCGAGTGCCGAGCAAGGTTCGTCGAGCAGCAGTACTTCCGGCTCCACAGCGATGGTACGGGCAATCACCAGACGCTGCTGCTGACCACCGGACAGGCCCAGCGCCGATTCGTGCAGGCGGTCCTTGACCTCATCCCACAACGCCGCGCCCTTGAGCGCCCACTCCACGGCTTCGTCGAGCACACGCTTCTTGTTGATACCCTGGATACGCAGGCCGTAAACCACGTTCTCGTAGATGGTCTTGGGGAACGGGTTGGGCTTCTGGAACACCATGCCGACCCGGCGGCGCAGCTCGGCAACGTCTTCGCCCTTGCGGTAGATGTTGTTGCCGTAGAGGTTGATCGCGCCTTCCACGCGGCAGCCGTCAACCAGGTCGTTCATGCGGTTGAAGGTCCGCAGCAAGGTCGATTTACCGCAGCCGGACGGGCCAATGAAGGCAGTCACGCGCTGCTTGGGGATGTTCATGCTGACATCGAACAGTGCTTGCTTGTCGCCGTAGTACAGGCTCAGGCCAGGCACTTCGATGGCTACGGTTTCTTCAGCCAGGCGCAGGCTCTGTTTGTCGCGACCCAGGGCCGACATGTCTATACCGTGAGAATGGGTTTCATGTTGCATGATTTCACTCCGTTTGTAGCTGCAAGCTTCTCGCTGCAAGCTGCAAGTTTGAGCAAAAGCGGCTTGTAGCTTGCCGCTTATGGCTAATAGCTTTCAGTCAGCTGTCCAGCGCCTTGTACTTCTCGCGCAGGTGGTTACGAATCCATACCGCCGAGAGGTTCAGGGTGGCGATTACCAGCACCAGCAGCAGCGCAGTGGCGTACACCAGCGGCCGCGCGGCCTCGACGTTCGGGCTCTGGAAGCCGACGTCATAGATGTGGAAGCCCAGGTGCATGATCTTCTGGTCCAGGTGCAGGTACGGGTAGTTGCCGTCCACCGGCAGCGATGGCGCCAGCTTGACCACACCTACGAGCATCAGCGGTGCCACTTCACCCGCGGCGCGGGCCACGGCGAGGATCATGCCGGTCATCATCGCCGGACTGGCCATGGGCAGGACGATCTTCCACAGGGTCTCGGCCTTGGTTGCACCGAGCGCCAGCGAACCTTCGCGGACCGTACGCGGAATTCGCGCCAGGCCTTCTTCGGTGGCCACGATCACCACCGGTACCGCCAGCAGCGCCAGGGTCAGCGAAGCCCAGAGCAGGCCCGGAGTGCCCAGGGTCGGCGCCGGCAACGCTTCGGGGAAGAACAGGCGGTCGAGCGAGCCACCCAGCACATAGACGAAGAAGCCCAGGCCGAACACGCCGTAGACGATCGCCGGAACACCGGCCAGGTTGTTCACCGCAATACGGATCAGGCGGGTCACCGGGCCCTGACGCGCATATTCACGCAGGTACACCGCCGCCAGCACACCGAACGGAGTGACGATCACGGCCATGATCAGGGTCATCATCACGGTACCGAAGATCGCCGGGAAGATCCCGCCTTCGGTATTGGCCTCACGCGGGTCATCGCTAAGGAATTCACAGACCTTGGCAAAGTACACACCCAGCTTGGTGACGACGCCCATGCCGTTCGGCTGGTAGGCATGCACTACCTTGCTCAGGTTGATTTCGACCTCACGACCATTACCGTCCTTGGCCACCAGGCTGTCGCGGCCGAAGTCCTGGTGCAGGCCGCCCAGGCGCTCTTCGATGGCCTTGTAGCGGTTATTCAGCTCGGCGCGCTCGGCTTCGATATCGGCCTGGGCGGCGGCGTCCAGCTTGCCGTCCAGTTCCAGCTTGCGGGTCTGCAAGCGCAGACGCTCAAGGCCGTAGTTGATCGCACCGATGTCCTTCTTCTCGAGCTTCTGCAGCTCGCCGGCCAGCTTGTCGGCACGCTTGAGGCGATTTTGCAGCTCGCTCCAGGCCGCCTGGCCTTCGGCGATCACCTTGCCGTTTTCCTTGACGCTGACCAGGTAGCCGTAGAAGTTGCCCCACTCGCGGCGCTCCAGGGCGATCAGGTCGACCGGCTTTTGCTGGTCGGTCAGCCATTCGCCGACCACCCAGGTGAAGTCGCTGCCGTTGAGGTCGCGGTTACCGACCTTGATCAGCTCGCGGGTCATGAACTCCGGACCTTCATCAGGCACCGGCAGGCCGGCACCTTTCAGACGGGCACGCGGTACTTCTTCCTTCTGCACCACTTCGCCAACGACGATGTGATTGGCCTGTCCAGGCACGTTGTAGCTGGCTTGCAGCAGGTCGGCCGGCCAGAAGTGGCCCAGGCCGCGCACGGCGATCACGGCGAGCAGACCGATGGTCATGATCACCGCGATGGCGACCGCGCCACCGCTCATCCAGACGCCGGGGGCGCCGCTCTTGAACCAGCTTTTGAGGGAATCCTTTTTCACGGATCGCTACCTTTCTATCAAAGCGACGAGTATTTCTTGCGCAGACGCTGGCGAATCAGCTCGGCCAAGGTGTTCATCACGAAGGTGAACATCAGCAGTACCAGCGCGGCGAGGAACAGCACGCGGTAATGACTGCCACCGACTTCCGACTCGGGCATCTCCACCGCAACGTTGGCCGCCAGGGTGCGCATACCTTCGAACAGGTTCATTTCCATGACCGGGGTGTTGCCGGTGGCCATCAGCACGATCATGGTTTCACCCACGGCGCGGCCCATGCCGATCATCAGCGCCGAGAAGATCCCCGGGCTTGCGGTCAGGATGACCACGCGGGTCAGGGTCTGCCACGGCGTGGCACCGAGCGCCAGCGAACCCAGGGTCAGGCTGCGCGGCACGCTGAACACGGCGTCTTCAGCGATCGAGTAGATGTTCGGGATCACCGCGAAGCCCATGGCGATACCGACTACCAGAGCGTTGCGCTGATCGTAGGTGATACCCAGGTCATTGGTAATCCACAGGCGCATGTCGCCGTCGAAGAACCAGGTCTCGATAAACGGGCTCATGTACAGGGCGAACCAGCCGGTGAAGAGGATCACCGGGATCAGGATCGCCGCTTCCCAGCCGTCTGGAACCCGCAGGCGCAGCGACTCGGGCAGGCGGCTCCAGGTGAAGCCGGCGACCAGGATGCCCAGCGGCATCAACAGGAACAGGCTGAACACACCCGGCAGGTGGCCTTCAAGGAATGGCGCCAGGAACAGGCCGGCGAAGAAACCGAGAATCACCGTCGGCATCGCCTCCATCAGCTCGATGACCGGCTTGACCTTGCGGCGCATGCCCGGGGCCATGAAGTAGGCGGTGTAGATGGCAGCGGCAATGGCCAGCGGCGCAGCGAGGATCATCGCGTAGAACGCGGCCTTCAGGGTACCGAAGGTCAGCGGCGACAGGCTCAGCTTGGGTTCGAAGTCGGTGTTCGAGGCGGTCGACTGCCAGACATACTTGGGCTCGTCGTAGTTCTCGTACCAGACCTTGCTCCACAGCGCGCTCCAGGACACTTCCGGGTGCGGGTTCTTCAGGGTCAGCGGCAGCAGCTTGCCGCCTTCTTCGATGATGATGCGGTTGGCCCGTGGCGACAGCGCCAGGATGCCCGCGCCTTCAGCGGCCGGCTCGACCAGCAGGGTACGGTGCGCGGTGCTGTGGAACACACCGAGCTTGCCGTCGGCGTCGAGGGCTATGAAGCCCTTGCGGCGCTCTTCGGCATCGATCTGCACGATCGGCGCCTTGCCCATCTGGAACTCGCGGATGCGCTTGAAGCGCTGCTCGCCATCCGGGTCGCGGGCCATGAACCATTGGGCCAGGCCACCCTTGGAGTCACCGATGATCAGCGAGATACCACCCACCAGCTGAGTGCTGGCGGTGACTTCGGCATTGCCGTCGTCGAGCAGTTTGTAGCGGCCGTTGAGACTCTTCTCGCGCAGGCTGAAGACGTCAGCCTGAGCGCGACCGTTGATCACATACAACCATTGCTGGCGCGGATCGATGAAGATCGCCTTCACCGCCTCTGTCATCTGCGGCAGCTCGATACGGCTCTGCTCGCTGGTGACTTCGCCGGTCATCATGTTCTCTTCGCGGCTCAGGGACACCACCTGCAGGTGCGCACCAGTAGAACCGGCCACCACCAGGGTCTCGCCATTGACGTTGAGGCTGACGTGCTCCAGCGCCCGGCCCTGGTCATCCAGGGCGAACGGCTCCTGGCCATAGGGGAAGTCGATAGCCGGGCTGATGGTTTTTTTGTTGTCCGGGTAGGTGATCTTGTAGCTGTGGCTGAACACCAGCGCCTGGCCGTTGGACAGGCCCAGCACAACCAGCGGGTTACCCGGCTGGTCGGCACCGATCGAGGTCACCTGGGTACCGGCAGGCACCGGTAGCTCGACGCGCTTGAGCTCGGCACCCGTCTTGGTGTCGAAGAACAATGCCTGGCCCTTGTCGGAAACCCGCATGCCGACCAGGTTCTGCTCTTCCAGGGCAATCATCAGCGGCTTGCCGGCGTCCTGTTGCAGCCAGGTTGGCTCCAGGGCCTTCTTGCTGGTCAGTTCGGCGCCCTGGAACAGCGGCACGACCACATAGGCCAGGTAGAAGAAGATCAGGGTAATGGCCGCCAGCACGGCAAGCCCGCCCACCAGTACATACCAGCGGGTCAGGCGGTCCTTGAGCGCACGGATGCGCCGCTTGCGTTGCAGTTCGGGCGTATTGAAGTCAATCCGCACGGGGGGAGAATTTTGGGTCATGGTGGAGTTGGCCAGATCATTCATGCGCACACCCTAGCGGTCCCGTATGACAAAAACATGACAATGCAGTGACGCAAAAAAGCCCGCCGCGCAGATACCCCTGGCAGCGGACTCGCAATGAGTGGCGAGACCGGGTAAAAACCCGCCCCCGCCGGTCCTTCAGTTACTTCTTCGCAACGTTGCCGTTGTGATTCAGGCCCAGGTCAGCCAGGGCTTTATCAACCACTTTGGCTGGCAGCGGGATGTAACCATCCTTCACCACCACTTGCTGGCCTGCTTGCGACAGCACCAGCTTGACGAACTCGGCTTCCAGCGGAGCCAGAGGCTTGTTCGGCGCCTTGTTGACGTAGACGTAGAGGAAGCGCGACAGCGGGTAGGTGCCGTTCAGGGCGTTGGCTTCGTTGTCTTCAACGAAAGCACCGCCGTCTTTCTTGGCCAGAGGCACGGTTTTGACACTGGCGGTCTTGTAGCCGATACCCGAGTAGCCGATGCCGTTCAGCGAGCTGCTGATCGACTGCACGACCGAAGCCGAGCCAGGTTGTTCGTTGACGTTAGGCTTGAAGTCGCCTTTGCACAGGGCTTCTTCCTTGAAGTAGCCGTAGGTGCCGGATACCGAGTTACGGCCGAACAACTGCACTGGCTTGTTGGCCAGGTCGCCGGTCACGCCCAGGTCACCCCAGGTTTTCACGTCGGCCTTAGCGCCGCACAGGCGAGTCGAGGAGAAGATCGCATCGACCTGAGCCATGGTCAGACCTTTGATCGGGTTGTCCTTGTGCACGAATACGGCCAGGGCGTCGACGGCAACCGGGATGGCGGTTGGCTTGTAGCCGTACTTCTGTTCGAAAGCCTGCAGTTCGACGTCCTTCATCTTGCGGCTCATCGGGCCGAGGTTGGCGGTGCCTTCGGTCAGCGCGGGTGGCGCGGTGGAGGAGCCGGCAGCCTGAATCTGGATGTTGACGTTCGGATATTCCTTTTTGTAGGCCTCGGCCCACAGGGTCATGAGGTTGGCCAGGGTATCGGAACCGACGCTGGAGAGGTTGCCCGACACACCGGTGGTCTTGGTGTAGGTCGGAATAGCAGGGTCAACAGCGGCAACCGCATTGGCGGTGGCAACGCCAGCGGCGACGAAAGTCAGGGCCGCCATCAAACGCTTCAGTTTCATGCCTTGCTCCTAGCAGGAATTGGGGTGAGATGGATCGGGCCCAAGTATCTGCAGGCCGTATGACTACTCTATGAATCGAATGTGACAATTAGATGAAAGGCCATCACCGGCGAGCGGTGATGGCCTTTTCAAAATGTTGCGAGGATTGATCTAGAGCGGTTTCAGCGCTTCTTAGCGGTCAGATAAATACCCACCAGCAGACCAATGGTGCAGATACCCGCAACATAATAGGCCGGCGCCATCGGGCTGACCTTGAGCAAGGCGGTAACCACCATCGGCGTCAGGCCACCGAAGATCGCGTAGGCCAGGTTGTAGGAAAACGACAGCCCACTGAATCGAACTACAGGTGGGAAGGCTTTGACCATGACATATGGCACGGCGCCGACGATGCCGACACACAGGCCGGTCAGGGCATACAGCGGGAACAGCCATTCGGGGTGGGTGGGCAGCGTGTGATAGAAGGTCCAAGAGGTCACAAGCAAGGCCAGGCTGCCAACGATGAATACCCGCCCGGCGCCAAAGCGGTCAGCCAGTGCGCCAGTGCCGATGCAGCCCAGGCTGAGCAGGACGATGGCCAGGCTGTTGGCCTTCAGCGAATCGGTCGGGCTGACCTGATAAAGGCTCTGCAGCAGCGCCGGGGTCATCAGGATCACCACGACAATGCCGGCCGACAACAGCCAGGTCAGCAGCATCGAGAGCACGATGGCACCACGGTGGTCGCGCAACACCGCGCGCAGCGGCACTTCCTCGGCCAGCGCCTTGCGCGCCTGCATCTCGGCAAACACCGGGGTTTCGTGGAGCCAGCGGCGCAGATAGACCGCGAACAGACCGAACACTCCACCGAGCAGGAACGGGATACGCCAGGCGTAATCGGCAACTTCCTGCTGGCTGTAAACCGTGTTGATCAGTGTTGCCACCAGCGAGCCGAGCAGGATCCCGGCAGTCAGGCCCGCCGTCAGCGTGCCGCAGGCATACCCGGTGTTGCGCGCCGGTACGTGCTCGGAAACGAACACCCAGGCGCCCGGCACTTCACCGCCAATCGCCGCGCCCTGGATTACCCGCATCACCAGCAGCAGGATCGGCGCCCACAGGCCGATCTGCGCATAGGTTGGCAACAGCCCCATGATCAAGGTCGGCACGGCCATCATGAAGATGCTCAGGGTGAACATCTTCTTGCGCCCCAGCAAGTCGCCGAAGTGGGCCATGACGATGCCGCCCAGCGGCCGCGCCAGGTAGCCGGCGGCAAAGATGCCAAACGTTTGCATCAAACGCAGCCATTCGGGCATTTCGGCGGGAAAGAACAGCTTGCCGACCACCGTGGCGAAGAACACGAAGATGATGAAATCGTAGAACTCCAGCGCACCGCCCAGGGCGGAGAGCGACAAAGTCTTATAGTCACTGCGGGTCAGCGGCCTCGAAGGCTGCGCGATACTGCCGGGCACGGAGGTCATAGGTTTCTCTTGTTGGCATTTCTTATTGGGGTGCAGGCCGCCTGGCGCGCGGGTTTGGGCCTGGGAAGCCTCGAAAGATAGCAAATTGGCAGAAAAAGCACATAGCAGTACAAATTCAATACAAGTATTCATGACTGCATGGTCGTCGCTGCGCTTTCGGCTCTATATACTGGCCGCTTGTAGGAAGGGGTTGCGTCTTCTGAAGGATGTTGTGCGAAAACGCCGCTAGGTATGCTTAGTCGGTTTCGCAGAGTTTCCCTTCGCCGCCTGGCAAAGCGAAAGCAGCGTAGAATAGTTGTGCTGAATCGTTTTTCGAGGCGTCTGTCATAGCGCCAACCAAAGAAGCGTCATGGGTCAGAGGCACCCCCGGCATGATTGAACTCGAACAAGAAGATCCTATCCCGCAAGGCGACCTGGCCTTGCAAATCACCGCATTGCCCCGTGAAACCAACGGTTTCGGCGATATCTTCGGCGGCTGGCTGGTCGCCCAGATGGATCTGGCCGGTACCGCCATGGCCAGCCGCGTTGCCGGTGGCCGGGTAGCTACCGTGGCGATTGATCGCATGGCATTCCTGGTGCCCGTGGCAGTCGGCGCGCAGTTGTCCTTCTATACCCAGACCCTGGAAATCGGCCGCAGCTCGATCCAGATGATGGTCGAGGTGTGGAGCGACGACCCGCTGTCCAGCGAATGGCGCAAGGTTACCGAAGCGGTATTCGTGTTCGTCGCCATCGACGGCAGCGGTCGCACCCGCTCGGTTCCTCCTCGTCGCTGAGACCGCTGCGCGGTAAACTCGAAGGTATGCAAGCGGTCCAAGGCCGTACGGCAAACCTACGAGATAAAGCGCATGTCCACACCCAAGGTCGAATCCGAACTGCACGGCGAGCTCAATTGCTGGCGCATCACCAGCGACACGGCTGAACTGCTGGTCGCCCAGCAAGGCGCGCAGGTGCTCAGCTATCAGCGCCTCGGCGAGCCACCTTTGCTGTGGCTCAGCGAACAGGCCATCTTCAGGCACGGCAAATCCGTACGCGCCGGGGTTCCGGTGTGCTGGCCCTGGTTTGGCATTTTCAAGCGCAACCCCGATGCCGTACAGGCCATGTATCACGCAGAAGACGGCCCGGCCCATGGCCTGGTGCGCGGTCGTGACTGGCAATTGCAGGGCATCGCCGTGGTGGACGGTAATGTAAACGTCGAATTCACCCTGCCAGAGGCCAAAGGCGATCTGCCCGGCTGGCCGCACATTGTCGAACTCAAGCTGACCATCGTCATGGGCGAACAGCTGAGCATCACCCTCTCCAGCTATAACCTAGACAACGTCCCGGTCACCCTCAGCCAGGCGCTGCACAGCTATTTCGCCGTCAGCGATGTGCGCCAGGTTCATGTCGAAGGGGTCAATGGCCTGAACTACATCGAAACCCTGGCCAACTGGGAGCAGCGCCAGCAGCAAGGCGCGCTGGGCTTTGCCGGTGAAACCGACCGCATTTATCTGCAGGCGCCCGAGCAACTGAGCATCGTCGACCCGGCCTGGAACCGTCGCGTGGTGATAACGGCCCAGGGTTCGCGTACGGCAGTGATCTGGAACCCCTGGACCGAGCGTGCCTTTGATCTGCCGGACATGGCCGACGATGGCTGGCAGCGCATGCTCTGCATCGAGACCGCCAATGTAGTGGATGACCTGGTCACTTTGGCGCCAGGCGCTACCCATTCGCTGAGCCTGACAATCAGCAGCCAACCGCTCTAGGACAATAACCTCAGCGCACCCGGTCGCGGCTTTGCACGGCCAGTTCCAGGGCCTTTTGCATGTCCAGCCGCGCCGAGCGCCCCAGGTCCGGGTGGTACAGTTGACCGTTGCGCTCGGACGGCAGGATCGGCGCGGTCAGGTCTTCTCCGTCCATGGCTTCGAAGTCCTGCTGCTGGCCCAGGGTCATGGCGCTGCGCCGCAACAGCATGCGCAGTTGCTCCGGGGTCAGTGCCGGGTTGATTGACAGCATGGCGGCAACCGTGGCGGTCACCAAGGGAGTTGCGTAGGAAGTGCCGCAATGCACTGCACCGGGCTGCCCAACCTGCGCGGTGGAGGCGCGAATGCAGGCAGCGGCGCTGATATCCACACGCATGTCGACGTTTGAACTGTCGCGCTTGACCACATAACCGGGTTCTTCCAGTCGGGCACCCTGTTCTGCGCGCTGATGGCCGCCAACGACCAGCAATTGATCGGTAATGAAGGATGAAGGCAGGCGATATTCGTCAGTGCCGGATCGCGACGAGCCGTTGCCCGCCGAGTTGATCACGATCACATCCGGATGCTTGGCCCGCAGCCACAGGAAGAACTCTTCGAGCAGCTCTTCGTAACCGCTCATGGCCAGCCCCGAGCGCACCAGCGAATCGACTTCATCGCCCTGAATGTCCTTCGCCCCGACCCGGTGAATACCCCAGCTCCAGTTCAGCACGCGCACGCCGTCTTCGACCAGGTTCACGGATGCGGCGATGTTGGCGGTAATGCCAGCATCGGAATTGCGCTCAACTATTACCTCGAAACCAGGGCTGGCCTTATCCAGGCCGAACAGGAAGCCGCTGTTGCCACCCGCCTGCCAGTCCGCGGCGAGTATGCCGGCGACGCTGGAGCCGTGGTTGTCGGGCTTGCCGGCATCGCGGGCAAACACACACAAGCGTCCGACGCCGGCGGTGCACCCGCCGCTGTACCCTGCAAAATCAGGCGCATCGAAATCAACGTTACGTTCAATCACGCCGACCCGCACCGGCTGTACCTTGATTGGCGCCTGCGCGGCAGGAATGCGTTTGCGGTAGTAGTACACCGCATCCATGAAGCGGTTGGCCGCCCACTCGTCTCGCTCCAAGACAGGCTGCGCGCTATCGGCTGAGCCCTCTTCACCGCGCTCCGGCGCCGATTCTTCGACAATGACCGCATCGACGCTGGCCTCGCTGCCCATGCGCAGCAGCAACGCATCGCGCTGCATCAGGTCGCCGGCAGGCAAGCGCAGTTGGTAGGTGTTGAGCGGCGGGATTGCGCCCACCACCCGGGCGCCGTACTTATCGGCAATGCGCCGGGCTTCAGCCAACCCGTCGTGCTGCTCTTCGATCAACAAGCTGACCAGATCGACATAGGTGGTCAGGCCATCCATGTTCTTTGCCACTTCATCGGGCCGGGCCGCCAGCACATGGCTGCTATTGAGCGATAGCCACACCGGATTGCTGCGCTGGCCCGGGGCTTCCAGCCACAACGGCGCGCTGCGATGCTGGCTGGCTTGCAGGTGCAAGGTAATGACCTGGCCCTGGCGCTGCACGGCTTGGACTGGCAATGCCTTGTCGCCCAGCCAGACGGTCGGGCGCTGCTCACCCAGGCCACTGACCTGCAGGCACCACTGCTGGTTTGTGCCGGTCAGCAGGTCACCGCAGCGTTGCAGCTGGGTGATACGCAAAGGTGCTTCTGCCGCCAATGCCAGCGGCGAAACCAGGCCCATCCAGGCCAACAGCAGAACAAAGCCTTTCATCGCGACAAGACGCTCCATGGCAGTCGTTGAACATCCGACTGCCAGCGCCAGGCAACGTTCAGCGCCTTACAGGTCGCCTTCCTCGACCACCTTGACCTTTGCCGCATCCAGCGCATAAGCCGCATCGGCCAGGTCATTGCTGACTTTCTCGACTTTTAAGGTGCCGTTGACCCACAGCGGGGTATAGATGTCGTCGAGCTTCAGGCCCTTGGGATAGCGCACCAGCACCAGCTGGTTCGGTGGCGGTGGCGGCACGTGAATGCAGGCGCCCGGGTAGGGCACCAGGAAAAACAGCGTGCTGTTGCCCTTGGCGTCGGTTTCCAGTGGAACCGGATACCCGCCCAGGCGGATCTGCTTGCCGTTCATGGCCGCCACGGTCTTGGTCGAATACATCACCGCCGGCAGGCCTTTGCTCTGCTTCAGGCCACCCTTGTCGGTGAAGGTGCCCATGGCTTCCGGGGAGTTGTGGTCGATTTCGGGCATCTGCTCGAGGGCTTTCTGGTCCGACTTTGGCATCAGTTCCAGCCAGTCGGTCTCCGGCAATTCAGCCCAGGCTAGGCCGCTTAGCAGCAACAGGGAGAGGAGTAATACACGGCGCATGAAAAAGCTCGGCAACGAAGGAATTCGGTGCCGAGCATTCTAGCCTGCCGTCAGCTCTTTTTGACGACCAGCCCGTAGATCACCAACAGGATAATCGCGCCCACCAGCGCACCGAGGAAACCTGCACCCTCTCCAGCCTGATAGATGCCCAGCGCCTGGCCGCCGTAGGTCGCAGCAAGCGAACCGGCAATACCCAGCAGAATGGTCATGATCCAGCCCATGCTGTCGTCGCCAGGCTTTAGGAAGCGTGCCAGCAGACCGACGATCAAGCCGATGAAGATGGTTCCGATGATACCCATGGCAATCCCTCTGAGTTGAATGGCGCATGCCAAAGCCTAGTCAGCGCTTTGGCATCCTGCCATCAGAGGGACAGCGGGGTGGGAAGGTTCCCTTCAGCCCTTGATCAGGGCTTCGACTTGCTGGATTTTTTGCTCCAGGGTCGCCAGGTCGTCGCAGCGCAGGGTGGCGTGGCCAACCTTGCGGCCGACCTTGAAGGCCTTGCCGTAGTGGTGCAGATGGCATTCGTCGATGGCAACAACCTGCTCGACTGCCGGCACTTCGCCGATGAAATTGAGCATGGCGCTTTCGCCGACCTTGGCAGTCGAGCCCAGCGGCAGGCCGGCAACGGCGCGCAGGTGGTTTTCGAACTGACTGCACTCGGCGCCTTCGATGGTCCAGTGCCCGGAGTTGTGCACCCGCGGAGCGATCTCGTTGGCCTTGAGGCCGCCATCGACTTCGAAGAATTCGAAGGCCAGCACGCCGACGTAGTCGAGCTGCTTGAGCACGCGGCCGGCGTAATCTTCGGCGAGGCCCTGCAGCAGGTGGTCTTCGCTGGCTACCGAGAGGCGCAGGATGCCGTTCTCGTGGGTGTTGTGCACCAACGGATAGAAACGGGTTTCGCCATCGCGGGCGCGCACGGCGATCAGCGACACTTCACCCGTGAATGGCACGAAGCCTTCGAGCAAGCACGGAACGCTACCCAGTTCGGCGAAGGTGCCCACAACATCTTCGGCAGTTCGCAGCACTTTCTGCCCTTTGCCGTCATAACCCAAGGTGCGGGTCTTGAGCACGGCAGGCAGACCGATGCTGGCGACGGCGGCATCCAGGTCGGCTTGCGACTGGATATCGGCGAAGGCCGGGGTGGGAATACCGAGGTCCTTGAACATGCTCTTTTCGAACCAGCGATCGCGGGCGATGCGCAGGGATTCGGCGCTTGGGTAGACCGGCACGAACTGCGAGAGGAAGGCTACGGTTTCAGCCGGGACGCTTTCGAACTCGAAGGTCACCAGGTCAACTTCGTCGGCCAACTGCCGCAGGTGGTCCTGGTCACCGTAATCGGCGCGCAGGTGCTCGCCCAGGGGCGCCGCGCAGGCGTCCGGAGCCGGGTCGAGGAAAGCGAAGTTCATGCCCAGCGGAGTACCTGCCAGGGCCAACATACGGCCCAGCTGGCCGCCACCGATTACACCGATTTTCATGCTTTTGACCTCAGGCCTGGCGCGGATCTGGATTGTCCAGAACGTTGTCTGTCTGCTCAGCGCGGAACTGTTTGAGCACAGCGTGGAACTGCGGGTGCTTGGCGCCGAGGATGCTCGCCGAGAGCAGCGCGGCGTTGATCGCGCCAGCCTTGCCGATGGCCAGGGTAGCAACCGGAATGCCGGCGGGCATCTGCACGATCGACAGCAGCGAATCGACACCCGAGAGCATCGACGACTGCACCGGCACGCCCAGCACCGGCAGGTGGGTCTTGGCCGCGCACATGCCCGGCAGGTGGGCAGCGCCACCGGCTCCGGCGATGATCACCTCGATGCCACGGCCTTCGGCCTCTTCGGCATACTGGAACAGCAGGTCCGGGGTACGGTGGGCAGAGACCACCTTGACCTCGTAGGGAATGCCGAGTTTTTCCAGCATATCGGCGGTGTGGCTAAGGGTGGACCAATCGGACTTGGAGCCCATGATCACGCCAACCAGTGCACTCATCGTCGAGCCTCTTCTCTTGGGCGCCCGCAGGCGCGTCAAAAAACAACAAGCCACGCGGGACGACCGGCGTGGCTTGTTATACGAATTAGGGCCGGGTGAAACCGACCGAAGGCCGCGCAGTATATCGCAAAGCGGTGCGTTTAATGCACTCCGACGACCAACTGTCGGCCTTATTTTTCGGGGCTTTGGCTGACTTTCGGGTCAAGCCGGCGTCGCCGGCCCACCCTCCAGCTTGCGCCACAGCAGGCGCACGTTGGCCTTGCGCACCAAGGCGCAGCGATACAGGCGGATTTCCAGCGGTACGTGCCACTGGCTGCCGCCGCAAATAACCAGCTCACCGCGTTCAAGTTCGGCCCGCGCCGACAGCCGCGGCACCCAGGCGATGCCCAGGCCTTCGAGGGCCATGCTCTTGAGGCTGTCGGCCATCGCCGTTTCATAGACAGTGGTAAAGCGCAGATTGCGTTGGCGCAGCAGCAGATTGACCGAACGGCCGAGGAACGCCCCAGCGCTATAGGCCAGTAGCGGCACGCTGCCCTCGCCTTCCAGGTCGAACAGCGGCTTGCCCTCGGCATCGGCGGCGCACACCGGCAGCATCTCGGTATGGCCCAGGTGCAGCGAGGGGAAGATCTCCGCATCCATCTGCAAGGCGGCATCGGGGTCGTAGAAGGCCAGCATCAGATCACAACCGCCTTCGCGCAGGGCATGCACGGCGTCGCCGACGTTGGTCGCCACCAGGCGCGTGGCGATGTTCAGGCCGTCGTTGCGCAACTGCGCGATCCAGCGCGGAAAAAACCCCAGCGCCAGCGAGTGCGCCGCCGATACCTGGATCACCTCGCCCTGCCCGCCTTCCAGGTGATGCAGGTGGCGCAGCACCTCGCCCAGCTGATCAACCACCGTACGCGCCGTCACCAAAAACAATTGCCCCGCCGCCGTCAGCTCGATCGGCGTGCGCGAGCGGTTGACCAGGGTCAGCCCCAATGCCGCTTCCAGGCTGCGAATGCGTCGGCTGAAGGCCGGCTGGGTGACAAAGCGGCGCTCGGCGGCCTGGGAAAAGCTGCGGGTGGCAGCCAGGGCACTGAAATCTTCCAGCCATTTGCTCTCAAGGTTCATGGGCTCTCCAGGCATGCACCAAAATTGAACACGCTCGATCGGCAGTTGGCGTCACATCAACTCGTATGCCGTTTGTGCATAGGTTAGCGTGCAACAGCATTGGCCGCAAAATCGGCGCAGGCCTAGGATTGGCGCCATTCCGGCATGTGCCGGGTCAAAATCGAGATGATATCCATCATGTCCGCTGCTGCATCGTTCCGTGTCGAAAAAGATCTGCTTGGCACCCTCGAAGTTCCTGCCGATGCCTACTACGGTATCCAGACTCTGCGTGCTGCCAACAACTTCCACCTCTCCGGCGTTCCGCTGTCGCACTACCCTAAACTGGTTGTGGCCCTGGCCATGGTCAAACAGGCTGCTGCTGACGCCAACCGCGAGCTGGGTCACCTGAGCGATGCCAAGCACGCTGCCATCAGCGAGGCTTGCGCCCGTCTGATCCGCGGCGACTACCACGAGCAGTTCGTGGTCGACATGATTCAAGGCGGTGCTGGTACTTCTACCAACATGAACGCCAACGAAGTAATCGCCAACATCGCGCTGGAAGCCATGGGCCACCAGAAAGGCGAGTACAAGTACCTGCACCCGAACAACGACGTGAACATGGCGCAGTCGACCAACGACGCCTACCCGACCGCGATCCGCCTGGGTCTGCTGCTGGGTCACGACGCCCTGCTGGCCAGCCTCGACAGCCTGATCCAGGCCTTCGCCGCCAAAGGCCAGGAATTCGACCACGTACTGAAGATGGGCCGTACCCAGCTGCAGGACGCCGTGCCGATGACCCTGGGTCAGGAATTCCGCGCCTTCGCCACCACCATGACCGAAGACCTCAACCGTCTGCGTTCGCTGGCACCAGAGCTGCTGACCGAAATCAACCTGGGCGGTACTGCCATTGGTACCGGCATCAACGCCGACCCTGGCTACCAGCTCCTGGCTGTTCAGCGCCTGGCCACCATCAGCGGTCAGCCGCTGGTACCGGCTGCCGACCTGATCGAAGCTACTTCGGACATGGGCGCCTTCGTCCTGTTCTCGGGCATGCTCAAGCGCACTGCGGTCAAGCTGTCGAAGATCTGCAACGACTTGCGCCTGCTGTCCAGCGGCCCACGCACCGGCATCAACGAAATCAACCTGCCAGCGCGTCAGCCAGGCAGCTCGATCATGCCAGGCAAGGTCAACCCGGTAATCCCGGAAGCGGTCAACCAGGTGGCCTTCGCCATCATGGGCAACGACCTGGCCCTGACCGTCGCCGCTGAAGGTGGCCAGCTGCAGCTGAACGTCATGGAGCCGCTGATCGCCTACAAGATCTTCGACTCGATCCGCCTGCTGCAACGCGCCATGGACATGCTGCGCGAGCACTGCATCGTCGGCATCACCGCCAACGAACAGCGCTGCCGTGAACTGGTCGAACACTCGATCGGCCTGGTCACCGCCCTGAACCCGTACATCGGCTACGAAAACGCCACCCGTATCGCTGCCATCGCCCTGGAAAGTGGCCGTGGCGTGCTGGAACTGGTACGTGAGGAAGGCCTGCTGGACGAAGAGATGCTCAACGACATCCTGCGTCCGGAAAACATGATTGCTCCGCGTCTGGTGCCGCTCAAGGCGTAACCGATGCTGTAACACGCTCACCAGGTCGAGGGACTAGACACCTCTCACCTTTTGAGGGCCCAGGGATCATTCCCCGGGCCCTTTTTTTATGCCCCTTCAGATGGCATATCCGCCACGCCAAGGCAGACGCGCGGCGCTCGCATCGGTATAGTGCCCGCCCTCTTGCGTGCCAGCACCCTGGCGCTACACGCAGCAAAAGTCATCAAAAGCGAGGAACACTCCATGCTTGAAGTCATCAACGACTTCCTCTCGGGCAAGGTACTGATCGTGCTCATTGTCGGTCTGGGCAGTTACTTCACGATCCGCTCGCGTTTCGTTCAGTTGCGTTACTTCACCCACATGTTCGCGGTATTTCGCGACAGCCTGCGCAGCAGCAGCGAGCAGTTGAGCTCGTTCCAGGCGCTGATGCTCAGCCTGGCCGGCCGGGTCGGTGCCGGTAACATTGCCGGGGTCGGTATCGCCGTGACCCTCGGCGGCCCCGGTGCGGTGTTCTGGATGTGGGTGACCGCACTGGTCGGTATGTCCAGCAGCTTCATCGAATGCACCCTCGGCCAGCTGTACAAGCGTTGCGACAGCGAAGGCCAGTACCGCGGCGGCCCGTCGTACTACATCGAGCATGGCCTGGGCAAACGCTGGCTGGGCATGGTCATGGCCTTCCTGCTGCTGGTGACCTTCGGCTTCGCCTTCAACGGCCTGCAGGCCCACGCCGTGACCCACTCGCTGAACAACGCCTTCCAGTTCGACACCACCTACACCGGCATCGCCCTGGCCGTTCTGCTGGGCCTGGTGTTCATCGGCGGCATCAAGCGCATCGCTGCCGTCGCCGACCTGCTGGTACCGGTCAAGACCCTGGCCTACATCGCCGTGACTCTGTACGTGATCGTGCTGCAGTTCGACCAGGTGCCGGACATGCTGATGACCATCGTCAAGAGCGCCTTCGGCCTCGATCAAGCGTTCGGTGGCCTGGTTGGCAGCGCGATCATCATGGGCGTCAAACGTGGCGTGTTCGCCAACGAAGCCGGCCTTGGCAGCGCACCCAACGTCGCCGCCGTGGCCGAAGTCGACCACCCGATCGCCCAGGGCGTGGTCCAGGCGTTTTCGGTGTTCCTCGACACCTTCATCATCTGCACCTGCACCGCCTTGCTGATCCTGCTCTCAGGCTTCTATACCCCGGGCTTCGAAGGCGACGGCATTGCACTGACCCAGAACTCGCTGGCAGCGGTGGTCGGTGACTGGGGGCGGATCTTCATCAGCGTCGCCCTGGCGCTGTTCGTGTTTACCTCGATCCTCTACAACTACTACCTGGGCGAGAGCAACCTGCGCTTTCTGGTCGGCGACAACCGCAAGGCCCTGATCGGCTACCGCGCCCTGGTGCTGTTGCTGATCTTCTGGGGCGCGGTGCAGAACCTGGGCACGGTGTTCGCGTTCGCCGACATCACCATGACCTGCCTGGCCTTCGTCAACCTGATCGCCCTGGCCCTGCTGTTCAAGGTGGCCATGCGTGTACTGCGTGACTACGACGACCAACGCGCTGCCGGGATAAAAACGCCGGTGTTCGATTCGGCCAAGTTCGCTGACCTGGACCTCGACACCAAAGCCTGGCCTGCCAAGTCCGAAGACGCCAAGCGCTGACAGCCTGCGCGGTGATGGCGTACTGTGGTCGGTCTTCCTCAAGCTGACCACGGAGACAGGCGATGGCAACTGCGCAACCGGCCCGCAACATCATGGTGCTGTACACCGGCGGCACCATCGGCATGCAAGCCAGCGCCAACGGCCTGGCCCCGGCCTCGGGCTTCGAGCAACGGATGGGCGAGAAACTGGCCGCTCAGGCCGGCATTCCCACCTGGCAGTTCCGTGAACTGCTGCCGCTGATCGACAGCGCCAACATGACCCCGCAGTACTGGCAGCGCTTGCGCACGGCGATCGTCGAGGCGGTCGACGGGCAAAGCTGCGATGCCGTGCTGGTGTTGCATGGCACTGACACCCTGGCCTACAGCGCCGCCGCCATGAGCTTCCAGTTGCTTGGCTTGCAGGCCCCGGTACTGTTCACCGGCTCCATGCTGCCGGCCGGCGTGGCCGACAGCGACGCCTGGGAAAACCTCACGGGCGCACTGCAGGCCCTGGCGGCAGGGGTCTCACCGGGCGTGCAACTGTACTTTCACGGCGAGCTACTGCCCCCGCATCGTACAGCCAAGGTTCGCAGCTTCGGTCGGCATCCGTTCGTCACCCTCAAGCGCTTGGCCAGCGCTGCCGCTACGCAGTCCTTGCCTGCAGCACTCGATTATCGCCAGCCGAAGCAGGTCGCCAATGTCGCGGTGCTGGCGCTGGTACCGGGGTTTGCCGCCCCGCTATTGCAGGCCGTGCTGGCCAGTGGTGCACAGGCCTTGATCCTCGAGTGCTTTGGCAGTGGCACCGGCCCGTCCGACAACCCCGACTTTCTTGGCGTCCTGGCCCAGGCTCAGGCACGCGACATCGTCGTGGTCGCCATCACCCAGTGCCATGAAGGCGGGGTCGAGCTGGATGTCTATGAGGCCGGTAGCCGCTTGCGTCAGGTCGGCGTGCTGTCGGGTGGCGGCATGACCCGCGAAGCGCTGTTCGGCAAGCTGCAATTGCTGTTGGGCAGTGGCTTGCCGGTTGCCGAAGTACGACGCCTGGTCGAGCAGGATCTTTGCGGGGAATTGCTGTAAGCGGCTCAAGGCATACAAATTGCTCGACTTGTTCGGCCAACCTGTCGAAAGAAGCCGAGCATGCTCCATTCACACCTCACTACCCTCAACGCTGTGTCCCTGGTTCTGCAAGCCTTTCAAGGCCAGGGTCCCGGCGATCAAGCGCTGCTGGCCGGCAGCGGTATCAGCCCGGCAGACCTGGGCCGCGCCGACTCGCGCATCACCACCCGCCAAGAGATGCTGGTGTGTGCAAATGCCGTCGCCCAACGCCGTGAAGTGGGCCTGGAGCTGGGCCGGCGCATGCATGTTTCCTGCTACGGCATGCTCGGTTACGCCCTGCTCTCCAGTGCCACCTTAGGTGACGCTTTGCGCCTGGCGATGCAGTACCCGGCGCTACTGGGAACACTTTTTCAGCTGCGCCTGGTCGAGGATGGCGAGCGGGTCTGGTTCAGCGCCAGCGATTATCGCGAAGAACCCCAGTTGGCGGCGTTCAACGCCGAGTTCTGCCTGACCTCGTTGAAAGTCATCTGCGACGATCTGCTCGGCCAGCCGCTACCGTTGCTGGCCGCACGCTTTGCCCACCCGACGCCCGATTACCATGCGCTGTATGGCGACAGCTTTGCCTGTCCGTTGCGTTTTGAGGCCGCCGACAATGCCTTCGCCTTCGCCCGCTCGTGGTTGGACCAGCCGCTACCGCTGGCCGACCAGATCACCCACCAGGCCATGAGCGAGCGCTGCCGGCGGCTTAACCTGGAGTTCACCGGCCGCCAGGCCTGGCTCGGGCGGATCCGCCAACTGCTGCTCGAGCAACTCGATGCAGCGCCCGGCCTCGAGGGCCTGGCGCGGCAGATGAACTGCTCGTCACGCACCTTGCGCCGGCACCTGCAAGAGCTGGGCAGCAGTTATCAACAGCTGCTCGATGAACTGCGTTTCGAACGCGCCAAGCAGCTACTGGCCGAAGATCAGCTACCCATCTACCGCATCGCCGAACTGCTCGGTTTTAGCGAAACCGCTAGCTTTCGCCACGCCTTCATGCGCTGGAGCGGGGTTGCGCCGAGTCACTTTCGCGCCTGAATGCTGCAGTTGCACCGCCAGGGGGCGAGATCCGGACAGCCAGGTTGGCCATATCGATCCCCTTTTGGCCGTTTCCGTCGTTCTGCGCCGAGCCCGCGCCACCAACAATGGAGCGACGCCAGTGACCCGGAGAACAACAACATGCTGACGATCTATTCCGACGACCACCGCCTGCACCACGGCCGCTGCGAGCTGATCGACGGGCAATTGATGCCCTGCTTCGAGATGCCCTCGCGCGCGGACCATGTTCTGGAGCGGGTAAAAACCCGTGAGCTGGGCGCCATCAAAGGCCCTGCCGACTTCGGCCGCGCACCTTTGCTGCGTGTGCACAGCGCCGATTACCTGAATTTCTTCGAGGGCGCCTGGCAACGCTGGACCCAACTGGGCCACGAAGGCGACCTGCTGCCCTTCACCTGGCCGGCGCGCACCCTGCGCAGCGTCAAACCCAGCGGCCTGCATGGCGAGCTTGGCTACTACAGCTTCGATGCCGGCGCGCCCATCACCGCGGGCACCTGGCAAGCCGCCTACAGTGCCGCGCAAGTGGCACTCACCGCCCAAGCCGCGATCCAGACTGGCGCCCACAGTGCCTTCGCCCTCTGCCGGCCACCTGGACACCACGCCGCCAGCGACGTCATGGGCGGCTACTGCTATCTGAACAATGCCGCCATCGCCGCCCAGGCGTTCCTCGACCAGGGCCGACGCAAGGTGGCAATCCTCGATGTCGACTACCACCACGGCAACGGCACTCAGGAAATCTTCTACCAGCGCAGCGATGTGTTCTTCGCCTCGATTCATGGTGACCCGCAGGCCGAATTCCCGTTTTTCCTCGGCTATGCCGACGAGCAAGGCGAAGGTGAAGGCCTGGGCTATAACGTCAACTACCCGCTGCCTGCTGGCAGTGACTGGCCAACCTGGAGCAACGCCCTGGATCAAGCCTGTGAACGAATCGCCGCCTATGACCCGGACGTGCTGGTGATTTCCCTGGGCGTCGACACCTTCAAGGACGACCCGATTTCCCAGTTCAAGCTCGACAGCCCCGACTACCTGAAGATGGGCGAACGCATTGCCCGCCTCGGCAAGCCGACGCTGTTCGTCATGGAAGGCGGTTATGCGGTCGAGGAAATCGGCATCAACGCGGTGAACGTACTCGAAGGCTTCGAACGCGCCCAACAGGAGGCTCAAGCATGACCCGACTCACGCGCCTGCTTGCCCCGCTGCTGTGCAGCACCCTGCTCGCCGGTAGTCTGCAAGCTGCCGAACAACGCACCCTGCGGGTCTACAACTGGTTCGACTACATCACCCCGCAAACCCTGGTGGACTTCCAGAAAGACAGCCAGGTCAAACTCATCTACGACATCTTCGACACCAACGAAGCCCTGGAAGCCAAGCTTCTGACCGGCAACTCCGGCTACGACGTAGTGGTGCCGTCCAACGTGTTCCTGGCCAAGCAGATCGAAGCCGGGGTGTTCCAGCCACTGGACCGCAGCAAGCTGCCGAACTGGCAGCACCTGGACCCAAAACTGATGAAGCTGATCGAGGCCAACGACCCCGGCAACAAGTTCGCCGTGCCCTACATGTACGGCACCGTGCTGATCGGCTTCAACCCGGCCAAGGTCAAGGCGGCGCTGGGCGATATCGCCCCGGTCGACAGCTGGGACCTGATCTTCAAGGAAGAGAACATCGCCAAGCTCAAGCAGTGCGGCGTGGCCTTGCTCGACTCGCCGTCGGAGATCCTGCCACTGGCCCTGCAGTACCTGGGTTTGCCACCGAACAGCACGAAACCTGCGGACTACAAAAAGGCCGAAGAGCTGCTGCTGAAGATTCGCCCGTACGTCACCTACTTTCACTCTTCCAAGTACATGGCAGATATCGCCAATGGCGACATCTGCGTAGCGGTCGGCTACTCCGGCAGCTTCTCCCAGGCCGCCAACCGCGCCAGCGAGGCGAAGAACGGCGTGGTCGTCGACATGCGCCTGCCCAAGGAAGGTGCGCCAATCTGGTTCGACATGCTGGCAATCCCCAAAGGCGCGGCCAACCCGGAAGATGCCTACACCTTCATCAACTACCTGCTACAGCCAAAGGTGATTGCGCCCATCAGCGACTTTGTCGGTTACCCCAACCCGAACAAGGACGCCACCGAACGGGTTGCCCCGGCGATTCGCAATAACCCCAACCTGTACCCCACCGAAGAAGCCATGGCCAAGCTCTATACCCTGCAACCGCTGCCGCGGGATGCGGAGCGGGCGCGCACCCGCGCCTGGAGCAAGATAAAGTCAGGCAAGTAACGAGAATATTTCCCGCCAGCAATGGCGGGAGATATCTAGCGCCTACCCGTCAGGAAAGTTCGACAGTTTGACCCACCTTGAAACAGGCTTCGGTAATCTCCTGGTATGGCGAACTTTCGACCAATGTTGCATTGAACTGTCCGGAAAATTCGATATTTTCCGCACTCGACATAGTGATACGGCCCGCCTCAGCGGAATACTCGTTATTACCGCCAGCGTTCTCGACGACATAACCGATGGTAACTTCTCCTTCAAGCGTTACATCATATTCGCCGGCCGCAAGGTAATCATCAGCTGCCACCGTTATGTAGCGACGCTCTCCACCCTCATCAATCAACCCTACGACAATTCTTACACCAAAGCTGTGGAAACCACGTACGTCTGTTGCGGTGAACGGTTGACCATCGATCAACGCGGTGAAACTATCACCTGCAGGTATCGAAAAACTTCGTTTTCCAGGCTTCTTGAATTCCTTCAAGGCCGCTTTCATGCAGTGTTGGTGGGATTCTTTCATTACTGGCTCCTTGATATTCAGCAAAAATCATCACGCGTGCAAATACGCCATCACCACTAAACCACTAAAAGGTGCCAAATGATTTTCGAATAAAATAAGTATTAAGTTTTGACTGAGAACTGACTTAACCTAAGCCCATGAAAGTTCTACCCACGCAAGAAGGCAGCGTCAACCAAGAGAATGTTTTAACTTGTAACTTAAAATTTAGCTCAGCGAATATGTAACATACACACAGCAACTAAACTCATTGTAAATCCCTTCAGTTTCTTGAAAGTCCCCAAACTTCAGCCAAACGCTGCACCGCAGCCTTGATAGCGGCTTCCGGCACCGCTGCGAACCCCAGGACCAACCCCGCACGTTCATCCTCCGACGCATCCGAGTCTGGCAGCCAGAAATCACTCAAGCCGTTAATCTCCACGTCAACGCTCTCGGCTTGCTCGATCAACACACGTTCGAGCGCAAGCGAATCAACGCGCACTGTCACATGTAAACCTGCTGCTACATGCGGTAGCGGGCGGATGCCGCTGATGCCTTCCGGCCACCCTGCCATCAGCGTATTTCTTCGACTGAGCGCCGCTTTGCGCATGCGCCGGATATGCCGTTGAAAATGCCCCCGGGCCATGAACTGCGCCATAACAGCCTGGGTGCCTACCTCCGAATGCCGCACGGCCAGTGCCCGGCAACGGGAAAAGGCCTGCACCAACTGCCTGGGCAGCACCAGGTAACCCAGGCGCAGTGCCGGAAAGGCGATCTTGCCGAACGTGCCGACATACAGCACCCGCCCACTGCGATCCAGCGCCGCCAGAGGCGCCAGCGGGTCGCCGCTATAGCGGTACTCACCATCGTAGTCGTCCTCGATGATCCACCCGTCCTTGCGCTCGGCCCAGGCCAGCAACTGCAGACGCCGGGCCAGGCTCATGGTGACCCCAGTCGGGTACTGGTGCGACGGCGTCACGTAGCTCAGGCGGCAATGCTCCACGGCGTTGAGCGCTGCGCAATCGAGCCCTTCGTGGTCCACCGCCACGCCTTGCACCTTCGCCCCGGTCAGCGCAAAGGCATTGCCAGCGGCGCGGTAACCGGGGTTTTCCACAGCCACCACTTCACCAGGCTCCAGCAGCAGCTGTGCACAAAGGCTAATTGCCTGCTGTGCACCACTGGTGATCACTATTTGTTCAGCTGTGCAGGAAAGCCCGCGAGATCGGCGCAAATAGGTCGCTATCAGCTCACGAAGCTGCGGTTCGCCGGCAGGATCGCCATACCCCAGCGCGGCCGGATCGGGATTGCGCCAGAAACCCGCCTGAAGCTTGGCCCAAACGTCGAACGGGAACAAATCGAACGCCGGCAAACCGACACGAAAAGCGCGCGGCGAACCGCTTTTGGGCGGCGGCAAATGGTGGTTTTCCAGGCGACCTAACGGTCCACTGTGGATAACTTTACTGGATGAATCCTCAGTGTTAATTGCCGTTTTTGTGGATAACCCTGTGGAAAAACCCAGGGATAACCCTGTGGATACTTTTGTGGATAGTTTTGGTAGCTGGCTGACATAGGTGCCATCACCGACCCGGCTTTCGATATAGCCTTCGGCATACAACTGGTCATAGGCACGCACCACGCTGTTACGCGACAACGACAGCGCGGCTGCCATATCTCGGCTGGCCGGCAGGCGTGAACCACTGCCCAAGCGGCCGTCCAGCACCCGTACACGCAAGGCCTGGTATAGCTGACGGCTGAGCCCCTGGCGGCGATCAAGGACGATGCCGGTTGGGTCAAACGGCAAGGTGAAGGGGCGCTCGCTCATGACAATGGACCTATGAAATTAGCTGGAAATGGCTCTTACCTTAGTCCAATAGCCTGCCTAGGATTGAACCATTCGCCAAGGACAATCCACATGTTCACACCTTCGAGCTACAAGGAAACCGACCTCGACCGCCTGCATCTGCAGATCGAGCAAACGCGCCTGGCCGTACTGGTCACAAACGGCGAACAAGGCTTGCAGGCCAGCCACCTGCCCCTGCTGCTGGATCGCAACCAGGGCAGCAACGGCACCCTGTACGGCCACTTCGCCAGGGCCAATAAGCAATGGCAGGAGCTGGCCAACGGCGCCGAAGCGCTACTGGTTTTTGCCGGGCCCGATGCCTATGTCAGCGCCGGCTACTACCCCAGCAAGGTTGACGATCCGCGCACGGTTCCGACCTGGAACTACGTGGCGGTGCACGCCTGGGGCAAGGCCGAGGTTTTCCATGACGCCGAGCGTCTGCTGGAGATCGTCCGCCGCCTGAGTGATCACCACGAACAACGCCAGGCCAAACCCTGGTCGGTGGACGAGGCGCCTGCCGACTACATGGCCGGCATGCTCAAGGCGATCGTCGGCTTCGCCCTGCCCATCGAGCGCCTGCAAGGCACACGCAAACTCAGCCAGAACCGTTCGGCCATCGACATCGAAGGCGTGCGAACCGGCCTTGCGGCCAGCAGCGATCCCCTGGACAACCAACTTGCCGCCCTGATGGGCCAACCTTGAAGGAACACACCTATGCCTAACGTCACCATCCGCCCTGTCACCGCCGACGATCACAGCGCTTGGCTACCGCTGTGGCAGGCCTATCAGCGCTTCTACGAAACCCGTATCGACGACGAGGTCAGCACCGTGGCCTGGGCGCGCATGCTCGACCCGGCCGAGCCGACCAACGCCGCGCTGGCCTGGGTCGACGGCAAGGCGCTGGGCCTGGTCCACTGGATCTACCACCGCTCCAACTGGAGTATCGAGAACTCCTGCTACCTGCAGGACCTCTACGTGCAAAGTGAGCAACGTGGCCTGGGTATCGGCCGCCAGTTGATCGAATACGTCTACGCTACGGCAAAGGCGGCAGGTTGCGCCAAGGTGCACTGGCTGACCCACGAAACCAACGCCACGGCCATCAGCCTGTACGAACAGGTCGCCGAGCGGCCCGGCTTCGTCCAGTTTCGCAAACCGCTGTAAGCCAGAGGAGCCACCCCATGAGCAGCCCATTGCACTGGCATCCGGCCAAGCGCCCGCAACCTGCAACATTGACCGGGCGCTTCGTGCGCCTGGAAAAACTCGACCCCAAGCGCGACACCGAAGACCTCTGGGAAGTGTTCCAGGGCTCCCAGGCCGACCGTAAACTGTGGGACTACCTGGCCTACGGCCCGTTCACCGAGCGCGAAGACTTCGATCACTGGCTCGACACCAATGCCGCCAGCGGCGATCCGCTGTTTTACAGCGTCATTGATCTGGCCAGCGGCCAGACCCAGGGCATCCTCAGCCTGATGTCGATCGTGCCTGACCAGGGCCGCATCGAGATTGGCCACATCGCCTTCGGCGCCGCCATGCAGCGCACCCCCAAAAGTACCGAGGCGGTGTACCTGCTTGGCAAGCTGGCGTTCGAGCTGGGCAACCGTCGCCTGGAATGGAAGTGCAACAACGACAACGCCCGCTCCAAGCGCGCCGCGCTGCGCTTTGGCTTCACCTTCGAAGGTGTGTTTCGCAAGCACATGGTGATCAAGGACCGAAACCGCGACACCGCCTGGTTCTCGATTACCGATGATGAATGGCCGGCAATTGCGGCGGGGTTCGAGCGCTGGCTGGCGGCAGATAACCAGCGGCCCGAGGGACAGGTGCGGACACTGCAAGCGTGTCGCGCTGGCTAAAAATCGCCGGCAACGCCGGCTCCCACAGGGTTCTGGGCCAGGCACCGCCGCGACAGACAAAAAAAGGGAGGCATACGCCCCCCAGAGGTTAACCGTTTGTAGATGAGGGCCTGAAAATCAGCCCTCGATCTCGATCAGGATCTCGCCCGGGTTGACCCGGTCGCCCTTGGCCACATGAATGGCGGTGACCTTGCCGGCAATCGCCGCCTGCACTTCGGTCTCCATCTTCATCGCCTCGGTGATCAGCACCGGCTGGCCAGCCTTGACCGTATCGCCTTCCTTGACCAGTACATCGACGATGTTGCCCGGCATGGTGGTGCTGACATGGCCCGGCGCGCTGGCCTGCTTGCGTTTGCTGCTGCCACCGCCGACGAACTCGTTGAGCGGCTCGAACACCACTTCTTCCGGCATGCCGTCGATGGACAGGTAGAAGTGACGCTTGCCTTCAGCCTTGACGCCGACACCGGTGATGTCCACCCGGTAGGTTTCGCCGTGCACGTCGATGACAAACTCGGTCGGTACGCCTTCGCCACCAGCCGACGCCACCGCGCCTGCTTCCGGAATCGGCAGCAGCACTTCAGGGGTCAGGGTGCCGGCCTCGCGCTCCTCGAGGAACTTGCGCCCGATATCCGGGAACATGGCGTAGGTCAGTACGTCTTCTTCCGACTTGGCCAGGGCGCCGATGTCGTTGCGCAGCTTGGTCATTTCCGGCTTGAGCAAATCGGCCGGGCGCACGTCGATGACGTCTTCGCTACCAATGGCCTGGCGCCGCAGTTTTTCGTCGACCACACCTGGAGCCTTGCCGTAACCGCCTTGCAGGTACAGCTTCACCTCGTTGGTGATGGTCTTGTAGCGCTCGCCGGCGAGCACGTTGAAGAACGCCTGGGTACCGACGATCTGCGAGGTCGGGGTCACCAGCGGCGGGAAGCCGAGGTCTTCGCGGACCCGCGGGATTTCCGCCAGCACTTCGTTCATGCGGTTGAGCGCGCCCTGCTCCTTGAGCTGGTTGGCCAGGTTGGAAATCATCCCGCCCGGTACCTGGTTGACTTGCACACGGGTATCGACGGCGGTGAATTCGCTTTCGAACTGGTGGTACTTCTTGCGCACGGCATAGAAGTACAAGCCGATTTCCTGCAGCAGTTCCAGGCTCAGGCCAGTGTCGAATTCGCTACCCTTGAGGGCCGCGACCATCGACTCGGTGCCCGGGTGGCTGGTGCCCCAGGCGAAGCTGGAGATCGCCGTATCGATATGATCAGCGCCGTTTTCGATTGCCTTGAGCTGGCACATGGCAGCCAGGCCGGCGGTGTCGTGAGAATGGACGAACACCGGCAGCGACTGCTCGGCCTTCAGTGCCTTGACCAGCTCGCCGGTGGCGTACGGGGTCAGCAGGCCGGCCATGTCCTTGATTGCCACCGAGTCGCAACCCATGGCTTCCATCTGCTTGGCCTGGGCGACGAATGCTTCGATGGTGTGCACCGGGCTGGTGGTATAGGCGATGGTGCCCTGGGCATGTTTGCCGGCGGCCTTCACTGCTTCGATCGCCACGCGCAGGTTACGCACGTCGTTCATGGCGTCGAAGATGCGGAACACGTCGATGCCGTTGACCGCTGCCTTGGCGACGAAGGCTTTGACCACGTCATCGCTATAGTGGCGGTAGCCCAGCAGGTTCTGCCCGCGCAGGAGCATCTGCAGGCGAGTGTTGGGCAGTGCCGCGCGCAGTTTGCGCAGGCGCTCCCACGGGTCTTCCTTGAGGAAGCGCACGCAGGCGTCGAAGGTCGCCCCGCCCCAGACCTCCAGCGACCAGTAGCCGACCTTGTCTAGCTTGTCGCAGATCGGCAGCATGTCTTCGGTACGCATGCGGGTGGCCAGCAGGGACTGGTGGGCGTCGCGCAGGATTGTGTCAGTGACAAAGATCTTCTTGGACATTCTTATCTCCTCATAGCGGCAAGCTTCAAGCTACAAGCCGCAAGAAAAAGCCGATCCGCTTCTACTTGCAGCTTGCCGCTGGCAGCTTGCGGCTGCATTCATAGGCCTGCGTGGGCGGCGATGGCGGCGGCGATGGCCAGGGCCAGCTCTTCGGGTTTGCGCTTGATCGAGTAGTTGGTCAGTTCAGGGTGGCTTTCAACGAAGCTGGTATTGAACTGACCGCTGCGAAATTCCGGATTGCGCAGGATTTCCTGGTAATAGGCGGCAGTGGTTTTCACCCCCTGCACGCGCATGTCGTCCAGGGCCCGCAGGCCGCGGTCCATGGCTTCTTCCCAGGTCAGCGCCCAGACCACCAGTTTCAGGCACATCGAATCGTAGAACGGTGGAATGGTGTAGCCGGTGTATATCGCCGTGTCAGTGCGAACGCCCGGGCCGCCGGGGGCGTAGTAACGGGTGATCTTGCCGAAGCTGGGCAGGAAGTTGTTCTTCGGGTCTTCGGCATTGATCCGGAACTGCAGGGCGAAGCCGCGGTGCTGGATGTCTTCCTGCTTGACCGACAGCGGCAGGCCGGAAGCGATGCGGATCTGCTCGCGGACGATATCGATGCCGGTGATTTCTTCGGTGATGGTGTGTTCCACCTGCACCCGGGTGTTCATCTCCATGAAGTACACCTCGCCATCGGCGAGCAGGAACTCCACGGTACCGGCGTTCTCGTAGCCCACGGCCTTGGCCGCGCGCACCGACAGGTCGCCGATATAGGCGCGCTGTTCGGGGGTCAGTTGCGGGCTCGGGGCGATTTCGATGAGCTTCTGGTTACGGCGCTGGATCGAGCAGTCACGCTCGAACAGGTGGACAACGTTACCGAAGCTGTCACCGAGGATTTGCGCCTCGATGTGTTTCGGGTTGACGATGCATTTTTCCAGGAACACTTCCGCAGAACCGAAAGCCTTGGTCGCTTCGGAGATTACCCGCGGAAAGGCTTGCTCCAGCTCTTCACAGCTGTTGCAGCGGCGAATACCGCGACCGCCACCGCCGGAAGTAGCCTTGAGCATCACCGGATAACCGATGCGGTCGCCTTCAAGCAGGGCTTCGTGGATGTCGGCGACGTTGCCTTCGGTGCCAGGGGTGACCGGTACGCCGGCCTTGATCATGCTGCGGCGGGCTTCGGTCTTGTCACCCATGCGGCGAATGACTTCAGCCGCCGGGCCTATGAATTTGATACCGCGTTCGGCACAGATGTCCGCAAGTTCAGCGTTCTCAGACAGAAAACCATAACCGGGATGCAGCGCATCACAACCAGTTTCCACGGCCAGGTTCACCAGCTTGCGCGGGTTCAGGTAGCCGGCCAGGGGCTCGGCACCAATGCTGTGGGCCTCATCGGCACGTTTAACGTGCAAGGCATGGCGGTCGGCGTCGGAGTAGATCGCCACGGAACGGATGCCCATCTCGGCGCAGGCACGCACGATTCGAACAGCAATTTCACCGCGGTTGGCGATCAGGATCTTTTTTATCACTGGAATATTCCCAAGGCCGCTAGAACAAACGAGCCGGCAACGCCGGTCGGCGCGTGACCAATCGTCGCTGGCCAGTCGCATCTTTACCCTAGCGCTGTCTCTGGATAAACAAAAATCAATATTTATTAGGGTGTGCATAAGCAAAAGCTTATAGTGCTGTTACAAGGTTTTGCCGGGGCTTGAGAGAAATGCGTAAGTCATTGATGCGTATGACATTGCGTCAACTTCAGATCTTCAATGAGGTCTGTGATTTGCGTTCCTACAGCCGGGCGGCCGAGGAGATGAACCTGACGCAACCCGCCGTTAGTCTACAGATCCGCCAGCTCGAAGAATTGGTCGGCCAGCCGTTGTTCGAGTACGTCGGCAAAAAACTCTACCTGACCGAGGCCGCCGAAGCGCTGCAACGCGCCAGCCGCGATATCTTCGGGCGCCTGGAGAGCCTCGACATGCAGCTCTCGGACATGCAGGGCTCGCTGCAGGGGCAACTGAAGCTGGCGGTCGAGTCCAGTGCCAAGTACTTCGTCCCGCACCTGTTCGCCGCTTTCAAGCGCCTGCACCCCGAGGTCAATCTTACCCTCACGGTAGTCAACCGGGCCCAAGCCATCCGTCGTCTCTCGGACAACCGCGATGACCTGATCATCATGTCCATGGTGCCCCAGGACATGGGCCTGGAGTTCCTGCCGTTCCTCAACAATCCGATCGTTGCCGTGGCGCCACCCGATCATCCGCTGTGCAAGCTCGACAGCCTGCGTCTGCAGGACCTTGAGCCGCACACGCTATTGGTACGCGAACAGGGCTCGGGCACGCGCAAAGCCTGCGAGGAGTACTTCAAGGAAAAGCGCGTGCACTTCACCCAGACGCTGGAGGTGGCCTCGGCCGATGCCCAGCGCGAGTGCGTGATTGCCGGCCTGGGCATCGCCCTGCTGACCCGCCACGCGCTGAACCTGGAGCTGGCTACTGGCGTGCTACGCGAGCTGCCGGTCGAAGAGCTGCCGCTGTACCGCAGCTGGTGCGTGGTGCAGTCCAAGGCCAAGCGGCAGTCGCCGGTAGCCCTGGCCTTTTTAGCGTTCATTCGCAGCGAACGTGCGCAGATCAGCGGGCTTGTTGAGCGTTTCTCGGGGATTCTGCCGCCGATACCTGCCACACGCTGATACTCTGCAAGTCGGGGTAGTCGGTAATTTCCTGCAGCAGGCGGCGCTGCTCGGAGTAGCTTTCGATCGCGCGGCGAAACTCCATGCGGCGCTGGTCTTTTTCCTGCTGCTTGCGGGATTTGGCGTTGGGTTGGTACGAGCCATCGAATTCACGAGCCATTGCATATCTCCCTTATCGAGTGCGGGAGTTTCAGCCTGACGTCGTGGCATTACGGTTTGGCGGCGGGTCAATGACAAATCAATGAACCCGCACCAAAGACTCAGTCGTCCATCGCCTTGATCGACTTGGGCGACAGGCGCAGGCTGCGCAAGCTGCGTTTGACGCTCTTGAGGTGGTTGACCAGGCTCGGCCCACGGGCCATGGCCACGCCCATGGCCAGCACGTCGATCACCACCAGGTGGGCGATGCGCGAGGTCAGCGGGGTGTAAATCTCGGTATCTTCGTGCACGTCGATGGCCAGATTGACGGTCGACAGCTCCGCCAATGGGGTCTGGCTTGGGCACAGGGTGATCAGCGTGGCGCCGCTTTCACGCACCAGGTTGGCGGTGATCAGCAGGTCCTTGGAGCGCCCCGACTGGGAAATGCAGATGGCCACATCGCCCGGCTTGAGAGTGACCGCCGACATTGCCTGCATGTGCGGGTCGGAATACGCCGCCGCGGTCAGCAGCAGGCGGAAGAACTTGTGCTGGGCATCGGCCGCTACCGCGCCGGAGGCACCAAAGCCGTAGAACTCGACGCGCTGGGCCTGGGCCATGGCGGATACCGCACGCTGCAAAGCCTGTGGATCGAGGTGCTCGCGCACTTCCATCAGGGTGTGCAGAGTGGTGTCGAAGATCTTCAGGCTGTAGTCGGCAACCGAGTCGTCTTCGTGAATGGCGAACTGGCCGAAACTCGCGCCCGCCGCCAGGCTCTGGGCCAGCTTGAGCTTGAGGTCCTGGAAACCGGAACAACCGATCGCACGGCAAAAACGCACGATGGTCGGCTCGCTGATGCCGACGCTGTGGGCAAGGTCGGCCATTGAGCTATGCATGACGGCCGCTGGATCAAGCAGCACGTGATCGGCAACCTTGAGTTCCGATTTGCGTAGCAGATGGCGCGACTGGGCGATGTGTTGCAACAGATTCAAGGGCAGGACTCGGTTATGATCGACTGACCGGGTTGTAGCTTTCTTGTAGTTATACTACATGACCGGCGACCCGCCCAGCTAAACGAACTAGGAGAGTGGTGGTATTGACTATCCCTTGCGACATCATGGTGTTCGGCGGCACCGGTGACCTGGCCCTGCACAAACTGCTTCCGGCGCTCTACCACCTGTATCGCGAGGCTCGCCTGCACCCTGCCGTGCGCATCATCGCCCTGGCCCGCAGCAATCTGCCACGCAATGAATTCCTCAAGCTCGCCGAACGTCGCTGCCGGGCGCAGATCGCCCGCGCCGACTTTGACGAGGATGTCTGGGCGCGCTTCTCGGCGCGCCTCGACTACTTCCCCATGGACGCTTCGCAAAGTGCCGACTTCGTGCGCCTTGCGCGCTTCCTTGGTGAGGCCGGTGGCCTGACCCGGATCTACTACCTGGCCACCGCACCGAACCTGTTCGTGCCGATTGCCAACCACCTGAAAATCGCCGGACTCGCCGACCACGATGCGCGCATCGTCCTGGAAAAACCCATTGGCCACTCGCTGGAGTCGGCCACGGCAATCAACGAGGCCTTCGGCGCGGTGTTCGCCGAGTCGCAGGTGTTTCGAATCGATCACTACCTGGGCAAGGAGACTGTGCAGAACCTCATGGCCCTGCGCTTTGCCAATGCCCTGCTCGAGCCGGTGTGGCGCAACAACCAGGTCGATCATGTGCAGATCAGCGTGTGTGAAACCCTGGGCGTAGAGAACCGCGGCGCCTACTACGACCGCGCCGGTGCCACCCGCGACATGCTGCAGAACCACCTGCTGCAACTGCTTTGCCTGGTGGCCATGGAGCCGCCAGCACAGTTCGAGGCCGAGGCGGTTCGCGACGAGAAAGTGAAGATCCTCAAGGCCCTGCAACCTATCACCGGCCAGGACGTGCAGGACAAGACTGTGCGCGGCCAGTACAGCGCCGGCAAGATCGGCGGCCAGGAAGTACCAGCCTATTACTTCGAGAAAGATGTCGACAACGACAGCGATACCGAGACCTTCGTCGCCGTAGAAGCACATATCAACAACTGGCGTTGGGCCGGCGTGCCTTTCTACTTGCGCACCGGCAAGCGCCTGGCCAAGCGCTCGTCGCAGATCGTCATCCAGTTCAAGCCGGTGCCCCATCGCCTGTTCGAAGGTGACCAGGCCAACCAGCTACTGATCCAGCTGCAACCCGACGAGCGCATCAGCCTGCAGATGATGACCAAGACCCCGGGCAAGGGCATGCGCCTGGAGCCGGTGGAACTCAACCTCAACCTGGCCCAGGTATTCGGCCAGACTCGCCGCTGGGACGCCTATGAACGGCTGTTGCTGGATGTGCTCGAAGGCGACTCAACGCTGTTCATGCGCCGTGACGAGGTCGAGGCGGCCTGGGCCTGGATCGACCCGATCCTCAATGGTTGGCAAGAGCACTTCCAGGCGCCGCGCCCTTACCACGCTGGCAGTAACGGCCCGGACCAGGCCCATAGCCTGTTGGCCCACCAAGGCCGCGCCTGGCACCTCTAAAAGCGGTAGCGGCTGGCGAGTAAGCCTGCCAGCTCCTGCGCCGGTACCGGCCGGCTGATCAGGTAGCCCTGCACTTCGTTGCAGCCCTGCTTGCGCAGGAAATCCAGCTGCTCCTGGGTTTCGACGCCCTCGGCCACCACCTGCAGGTCCAGGCTCTGGGCCATGGCGATGATCGCCCGGGTGATGGCCGCGTCCTCACTGCCCTCGCTCAGGCCACGGATAAAGGCCTGATCGATCTTCACGTAGTCCACCGGGAAACGCTTGAGGTAGCTGAGCGATGAATAGCCAGTGCCGAAATCGTCGATCGCCAGCTTCACCCCCAGTTCATGCAACTGGCGGAAGGTGGCGATGATGTGTTCGACGCTGTCGAGCAATTGACTCTCGGTCAGCTCCAGCTCCAGCAGATGCGGAGCCAGCCCGCTCTCATCCAGCACCTGGCGCACCAGGCTGACCAGCTTGCCCTGGCGCAACTGATACACCGACAGGTTCACCGATACTCGGATTGGCGCAAGGCCCATGCGCTGCCACTCGCAGGCTTGCCAGCAGGCCTGGCGCAGGACGAATTCACCCATCGGCGCGATCAGCCCGGTTTCTTCGGCCAGGCCGATGAAATCCGACGGCGGCACCATGCCCCACTGCGGATGCTGCCAGCGCACCAGCGCCTCGGCCGCATGTAGGCGGCCGGTGGCCAGGCACAGCTTGGGTTGGTAGTAGACCTGCAATTGCCGCTCTTCGATGGCCTTGCGCAGGTGGTTTTCCAGCTGCAGGCGCTGCAGGGTGCTGGCCTGCAAGCTCTCGGTGTAGAACTGGAAGTTGTCGCCACCCAGGTGCTTGGCGTGCTGCATGGCGGTATTGGCCTGGCTGACCAGCACCGTGACATCCCGCGAGGTGTCGGCCAGCAAGCTGATACCCACCGAAGCGCTGATCACCAGTTCGTGGCCATCGACCCGCAGGGGCACGCGTAGCTTGTCGAGCAGGCGGCTGGCGACCCGTACCAGGCTCGACAGGTTGCTGTAGGCGTCGAACAGCACGGCGAACTCGTCGCCGGAAAGCCGCGCCACGGTGTCGGCCTCGGGCATGGCATTACTGATGCGCTGGGCCATCTGCTTGAGCAAATGGTCGGCAACTTCATGGCCAAGGCTGTCATTGAGCAGCTTGAAGCGGTCCAGGTCGATGTGCAGCAGGGCCAGGCCACGCCCGCTCTGGCGCAGGCGCTCGCCGGCCTCGTGCAGGCGCAGGCGGAACAAGGCGCGGTTGGCCAGGCCCGTCAGTTCATCATAGTGGGCCAGGTAGCGCAGGCGCTCTTCAGACTCGCGGCGCGCCGACAGGTCGGTAAAGAAGCCGACGATGCTGGTCAGGTTGCCGCGGGCATCACGTACACCGTTAAGCTGCAGCCACTGTGGATAGAGCTCACCGTTCTTGCGCGCCTCGACCAGTTCGCCTTGCCAGCTGCCCTGTTGCTCCAGGGCCAGCTCGATAGCCTGTGAATGTCGGCGAGCATCGAGGCTGCACGCCAGCTCCAGCAACCGCCCTTGCAGCAGTTCTTCGCGGTTGTAGCCGGTGACCCGGCAGAAGGCCTGATTGACGGCCAGCAGTACATAGTCAGGGTCAAGAATCACAATGCCTTCGCTGGCCGCTTCAAACACTGTCGCAGCCAGACGCTGTTGCTCCTCCTGGGCTTTTTGCGCGCTGATTTCCCGGCGGGTGCCGAGCATGCGCAGTACCCGCCCGCTGGCATCACGCTCCACCGCCCGGCCACGGTCCTCAATCCAGCACCAATGGCCCTGGCGGTGACGCACCCGGTAGTCAATGCGGTAGTCCTCGCTGCGCCCTTTGAGGTGTTCGACCAGGGTGCGCTTGAGCAACGGAACGTCGTCGGGATGAAGGCGTGGCTTGAGGTGCGCGAGCATTTCCTGGACCTGCTCAGGCTCCAGGCCGAACAACTCGCGCAATTGCGTGTGGTGGATTTCGTCGGTGTCCAGGTTCCAGTCCCACAGCCCCAGCTCACTGGCCTCAAGCGCCAGGGCCAGGCGCTGTTCGCTCTTGCTCAGGGCCTGGTTGGCGACATCGAGTTCCTGGCTGCGCTGGGCAACACGCGACTCCAGCCCAACCTGCGCCTCACGCAGCTGTTCCTCGATCAACCGGCGCTGTTCGACCTCTTTGGCCAATGCCTGGTTGAGGCTCTCGCTGCGGCTTTGCGCCGCTTGCAGATGCTCGATCAGCTCCTGGTTCTGAAAGCGTCGCAGCAATCCGCGTTCGATCAGCCGATTGACCTGCCAGGCCACCACCGACAGCGCAATCAACAGGATCAGCCCAAGCCAGCCCCAGCCGCGCTGCTGTTCGTCGCCATTCCAGAACAAGAAGGCAATCGGCGGCAGCAGGCACGGCAAGGTAAAACTGAGAAACGCCGGCAGGCTGACGGCATAGGCCACGCTGGCCGATAGCGTCGCCGCCCCCAGCAGGCCAAACACCCAGGCCTGCTGGACGAAGTTGTCTACAGGCACCAGGGCAATCGCCGCGCTGGCCAGGGTCAGGCCGCTGAAGGCCGAACCGAGCAAAAACATCCGCCACCAGGTCGGCTGGGCTTGCCGGTCGGGCATGGCAGCATCGAAAGCGGCCACCTGGATCACCCGCAACGCCACCAGCGCCATCAGCCAGACCACCCAGACGCTGACCAGCAGGTAACGCGCCGGGTTCCACAGCAGCCAGGCACAGACAAGGCCGTTGAGCAGCATGAACAGGGTCGGCAGCAACGAGCCTTGATACAGCAGGCGGGTGCGCTCGACAGCCAGTTGCGGTGCGAAGTGTTTGCGAATACTCCGGCGCGCTTGGGCTGGGGCGCTCAGGGAGTCGGAACCGAGTGTCATAGGCGGTGTTCTTGTAATGGTTAGCCTTAAACGTGCACGGAGCATACACAAGCAAGCCCCTGGGCCAAACTGCTCTGGATCATAATTATTTCATCGCATTTCCCGACGGCAGGTGCTCAAGCACGCAGGCCTTGGGCTGGAGCCGGTGACCGGCCGGTCGTCAGCGCCAAGTTTTTCTACTGTATATTTGCCCAAGGGTCGCCTGCGCCCCTAAAATGGCCGGATGCGCGATGATCTCTCTCTCCTGTTGAACTCTCTCAACGACGCCCAACGCCAGGCTGTAGCTGCGCCGGTCGGTCGTCAGTTGGTCCTGGCCGGTGCCGGCTCCGGCAAGACCCGTGTGCTGGTGCACCGCATCGCCTGGTTGATCCAGGTGGTGCAGGCCTCGCCGCACTCGATCCTGTCAGTGACCTTCACCAACAAGGCCGCTGCCGAGATGCGCCAGCGTATCGAACAGCTGATGGGCATCAACCCGGCCGGCATGTGGGTCGGCACCTTCCACGGCCTGGCGCACCGCCTGTTGCGCGCGCACTGGCAAGAGGCCGGGCTGAACCAGAACTTCCAGATCCTCGACAGCGACGACCAGCAGCGCCTGGTCAAACGGGTGATCCGTGAGCTGGGCCTCGATGAACAGCGCTGGCCGGCTCGTCAGGCCCAGTGGTTCATCAACGGCCAGAAAGACGAAGGCCTGCGCCCGCAACATATTCAAGCCAGTGGCGACCTGTTCCTGGGCACCATGCGCAGCATCTATGAAGCTTACGAGGCAGCCTGCCAGCGCGCCGGCGTCATCGACTTCTCCGAGTTGCTGCTGCGCGCCCTGGACCTGTGGCGCGACCATCCGGGTCTGCTCGAGCACTACCAGCGGCGCTTCCGCCATGTGCTGGTCGACGAATTCCAGGATACCAACGCCGTGCAGTACGCCTGGCTGCGGCTGCTGGCCAAAGGTGGCGACAGCCTGATGGTGGTCGGCGACGACGACCAGTCGATTTATGGCTGGCGCGGCGCCAAGATCGAGAACATCCACCAGTACACCGCCGACTTCCCCGACGCCGAGCTGATTCGCCTGGAGCAGAACTACCGCTCCACCGCCGGCATCCTCAAGGCGGCCAACGCCCTGATCGCCAATAACAGCGGGCGCCTGGGTAAAGAGCTGTGGACCGACGGTGGCGATGGCGAGCCGCTGAGCCTGTACGCCGCCTTCAACGAACACGACGAAGCCCGCTACGTGGTCGAGAGCATCGAAAGCGCGCTCAAGACTGGCCTCGCACGCAGCGATATCGCCATTCTCTATCGCTCCAACGCCCAGTCGCGGGTGCTTGAAGAGGCGCTGCTGCGCGAACGCATTCCTTACCGCATCTATGGCGGCCAGCGCTTCTTCGAACGCGCCGAGATCAAGAACGCCATGGCCTACCTGCGCCTGCTCGAAGGCCGCGGCAATGACGCCGCCCTCGAGCGGGTGATCAACGTGCCGCCACGCGGTATTGGCGAAAAAACCGTCGAAGCGATTCGCGAACACGCGCGTCACGCCCAGGTCTCGATGTGGGAGTCGATGAGCCTGCTGATCGCCAACAAAGCGCTCAAAGGCCGCGCCGCCAGCGCCCTGGGTGCGTTCATGGAAATGATCGAGAACCTTGCCGCCAAGGTCCTGGAGATGCCCCTGCACCTGATGACCCAGACGGTTATCGAGCAGTCCGGGCTGATCGTCTATCACCAGGAAGAAAAAGGCGAGAAGGGCCAGGCCCGGGTAGAAAACCTTGAGGAACTGGTCAGCGCCGCGCGCAACTTCGAAAACAGCGAAGAAGACGCCGAACTGTCGCCCTTGGCGGCCTTCCTCGGCCATGCTTCGCTGGAGGCCGGCGACGCCCAGGCCGACGAGCATGAAGACAGCATCCAGCTGATGACCCTGCACAGCGCCAAGGGCCTGGAGTTCCCCCATGTGTTTCTGGTCGGCATGGAAGAAGGCCTGTTCCCGCACAAGATGAGCCTGGAAGAGCCCGGCCGTCTTGAAGAAGAACGCCGCCTGGCCTATGTCGGCATCACCCGCGCCATGCAGCAGTTGGTGATGACCTACGCCGAAACCCGCAGGCTGTACGGCAGCGAGACCTACAACAAGGTCTCGCGCTTCGTACGCGAGATTCCGGCCGGCCTGGTGCAGGAAGTGCGCTTGTCCAACAGCGTCAGCCGCCCGTTCGGCTCCGGTCAGCAGCAGAACTCGAGCAGCCTGTTCGCCAACGCCAACATCCCGCAGACCGCCTTCAACCTTGGCCAACGGGTGCAGCATGCGGTATTTGGCGAAGGTGTGATCCTCAACTTCGAAGGCTCCGGCGCCCAAGCCCGGGTCCAGGTCAACTTTGCCGAAGGCAGCAAGTGGCTGATGCTCGGTTACGCCAAGCTCGAAGCGCTGTAACGCAAAAAATCCTGTAGGAGCGGGCTTGCCCCGCGATGCAATGTGACTTGCACGCCGCAATCGCGGGGCAAGCCCGCTCCTACAGCGTATTCAGATCATTCAGGCAAAAGCTGGAAACATTATGGCGCTGGTCATGTGTCCTACAACCTGTGCACCATGACGCGCGTGCAATCCACAAAACGGGAATACCCTTCTATGCAACGTTTTCTTAGCATCGCTTTGGCGCTGTGCATCGGCCTGACGATGAGTCTCGACGCCAACGCCAAACGCTTCGGCGGCGGCAAGAGCTCGGGCGCCGCGCCGACCCACCAGACCCGTCAGGCGGCCCCGGCTACTCCGGCTGCCTCGCCAACTGCGCCAGGTCGCGCACCTGCCGCTGCCAGCGGTGCTTCGCGCTGGCTCGGCCCCCTGGCCGGTCTCGCCGCCGGTGGCCTGCTGGCCTCCATGTTCATGGGCGACGGCTTCCAGGGCATGCAGATCTTCGACATCCTGATCATGGCGCTGATCGCCTTCCTGGTGTTCCGCTTCATTGCCGCCCGTCGCCGCAAGCAGCAGCCACAAATGGCCGCCGCCGGCCACGCGCCTTTCCAGCGTGAAGTGCACCAGCCTGCCCAGTCGTCGATCTTCGGTGGTTCGGCTGCACCTGCCGCCGCCCGTCCGGTGATCAACGCCCCGGCCTGGTTCAACGAGCAGAGCTTCCTGGCTGCTGCCCGCAACCACTTCCAGTCGCTGCAGCAGCACTGGGATGCCAACGAAATGGACAAGATCGCCGAGTTCGTCACCCCGCAGATGCTGCAGTTCCTCAAGCAGGAGCGTGCTGACCTGGGTGATGCATTCCAGTCCACCTACATCGACGACCTGAACGTGCAGCTCGACGGCGTCGACGACCGCGCCGACAAGACCATCGCCACCCTGACGTTCAGTGGTGTGTCGAAGACCTCGCGCTTCGACCAGGGCGAACCGTTCAGCGAAAGCTGGAACATGGAACGCGCACCGGGCGAGAACCAGCCTTGGCTGGTTGCCGGGATCCGTCAGAACGGCTGATCTTGAGGCATTGCACAAAAAAACCCCGGGCTTGTCCCGGGGTTTTGCTTTTAGCGCAGCAGGCTACTAGGGTATAACGCGCAGCGTGTCGTAAAGGTTAGAGGATAGAACCGTGGAAGAAGTCATCGAACAGCTCCGAGAAGCCAATGAACCGGTACCGGTGCCGCTGGAGTTGCCGGACGAAGACCAACTGGTCGAAATCGAAGAAGAGTTGTTCATCAACATTCCGTTCGTCTTCAAGGAATTCCTGCTGACGGTCAGCGACGTGGTCTACGGCAGCCTGGAGCCGGTCACCGTCACCGACCCGCAGTCGCATACCTACTTGCCGGACGTGGCGGCCAATGCCTGGGATGCCGGCGTGCCGCGTGACCTGATCCCGATCTGCCAGGACGGCGACGACTACTACTGCGTCGAAGAAGACGGCACCGTGGTGCTGTGGTCCGGCGAAGAAGAGATCGTTACCGAAGACAGCTGGGAATCGGTCTGGCACTGGGCGCGGGACGTCTGGCTGGAAAGCTGAATGAGAAATACCCGCATAAAATAATGGCTCTTGGCTATTAATGCTCGTAGAATCGCCACGCCTTCCCGCGCGTGGCGCTTCGCTACCGCTCCATCCCCTCGGACATTCGAACCGCCCCGCGCAGGAAGCGCCTCTTAGTGGTGGTTTTCCTGGTTGTTTTCCAGGGTCTCCAGCAAGGCGATCTGCATGCGTGTATGCACACGGATGAACCAGCGCCACAGCACCGCAACCACCACCGCCGCGACTACCACGATCAGCAACAGCAGCTCGCTGGTGGGCAGAATGCTGGCCGACAGCGCCGACAGCAGCAGGAAAATCACCAGCAGCGACAACAGCGGAATTACCTCGGCAATCACTCGCCGAACCCGCTGGGTATGCCGCCCGGCCATCTCCGGCTTGACCCCCATCTCCGCCAACAGCATCGACAGCGCCTTGAGCTTGCGGTACGCGGCAATCAGGAACGGCAGCGACAGCATCAGCGCCGCCCCCCAGATCAGAGCCTTTTGCTGTCCCACATCGCTGACCCATTCGCTCAGGTAGTCACCGATGCGCGCGGCGAAGTAACCACCGCTGAAGAAGATCGCCACCACCAGCGCCAGGTTCACCCCCACCTGTAGCAGAATCCGCCGGATCATCGACGCCAGCAACGCCCCTTCGCCATGAGGCTGGATGCTGCGCAGCCACTCACCATACAGCGACAGCACCCGCGACAGGCGCCCCGGTACGACCTTGGCCAGCTTCAGCGACAATGGGTCGGCGGCGCGAATCAGGTAAGGCGTGAGCAGCGTGGTAATGGCCGAAACAGCTACCGCCACCGGGTACAGGAAGTCGCTGGTGACCTGCAGGGTCATGCCCAGTGCGGCGATGATGAACGAAAACTCGCCAATCTGCGAAAGACCCATCCCGACCCGCAGCGAGGTCCGTCCATCGTTGCCGGCGATAAAGGCGCCCATGCCGCAGGACAGCATCTTGCCCAGTACCACGGCAATGGTGATGACCACGATAGGCCAGGCGTACTCGACCAGGATCGATGGGTCGATCATCAAGCCGATGGCGACGAAGAAGATCGCGCTGAACAGGTCGCGCACCGGTTCGATCAGGCGCTCAATCTTCAGCAATTGGCGCGACTCGGCCATGATCGCGCCAATCAGAAAGGCGCCCAGGACCATGCTGTATTCAAGCTTGACCACCAGCAGGCAAAAGCCGAAACACAAGCCCAGGACGGTAATCAGCAGCATCTCGTTGCTTTCGAAGCGGGCCACGTAAGCCAGCAGGCGTGGCACCAGCAAAATGCCGATGACCAAGGCAACGATCATGAACAGCGACAGCTTGCCGACCGTGGAAAACACCTCGCCAGAGCTTACTGTGCCACTCACGGCAATACCCGAGAGCAAGGCGATGATGCCTATGCCAAGGATGTCTTCGACGATCAGCACGCCGAAGATCAGCTGCGCAAAACGCTCGTTCTTCATCTTCAGGTCGTTGAGCGCCTTGACGATGATGGTGGTCGAGGAAATCGCCAGGATGGCGCCGAGGAACAGCGAATCCATGGTGTTCCAGCCGAACCAGCGGCCGATCTCGAAGCCGATCCAGATCATCAGCACGATTTCCAGGAACGCGGCGATGAACGCCGTGGCCCCGACCTTGAACAACTTGCGCAGGCTGAACTCCAGCCCCAGGCAGAACATCAGGAAGATTACCCCGAGCTCGGCCAGGGTCTTGATCGTGTCTTCGTCGTGAATCAGGCCAAACGGCGGGGTGTGCGGGCCGATGATGAAACCGGCAACGATGTAGCCAAGCACCACGGGCTGCTTGAAGCGATGGAACAGAATAGTGACCACCCCGGCAACCAGCATGATCACTGCCAAATCCTGAATAAAGCTGATGGCATGCACGGCGTGGGACTCCTTACCTGGTATCCAGAGACAAGCCGCAACTCACCCGATGAATTGTCTGATTGAGTTGCGGGTACATAGCGTTTTAAATGTAGGAAAGCCCACCTTGCATGGGCTTCCTCAGGTTAACACCGCCGCTTGTCGCGAAAAGCCGATGCAATATGAAGAAACAGATCGACCTAAGCATCGCCGCAAATGGCACAAATAGCGTGACGGCAAGGCCGCTGTCAGCGTCCCGTCTACTTAGATGGGAATCGTATTGGGGGAAAGAAGCGTGAACAGCAATCGCCACCCCGCCTCAGCGCAACCTTACCGTGAGCACACTATGGAACCTGGAAACGCCCAGCTGTCGATGACCGTCCTGATGACACCGGACATGGCCAACTTTTCTGGCAACGTCCACGGCGGCACGCTGCTCAAATACCTCGACGAAGTGGCCTATGCCTGCGCCAGCCGCTACGCCGGTCGTTATGTGGTGACCCTGTCGGTCGACCAGGTGGTCTTTCGCGAGCCGGTGCATGTCGGCGAGCTGGTGACCTTCCTCGCCTCGGTCAACTACACCGGCAACACCTCGATGGAAGTCGGCATCAAGGTGGTCACCGAAAACATTCGCGAACGCTCGGTGCGCCACAGCAACAGCTGCTTCTTCACCATGGTCGCCGTCGATGACGACCGCAAGCCGGTTGCGGTGCCGCCGCGCCAGCCTGAAACCAGCGAAGAAAAGCGCCGCTTCCTTCAGGGCAAGCAGCGCCGGCTGATCCGTCAGGAGCTGGAAAAGCGTTACCAGGAGCTCAAGGGCGACGCCCTTTAAACGGCCAGAGGCTGCGCCGCAAAGCGCAGCCGCGGGTGCACGATGCGATCCTGCGCCCGCACCAGCTCCAGCTCGTAGCTGGCACAGGCCTGGGTTTCCAGCAGCACTTCGTGTACTGCGGCGGCGGTGAATTCAAACGCCGCTACCCAGTCATCGCCCAGCAGCAAGCGCGCCAGGAACAAGCCTGAGGTCAGGTCGCCAACGCCTACCGGCTGACGGGCGAATGCCAGCAGCGGGCGGCGGATGTGCCAGCTCCCTTCGCCGGTCACCAGCAGCATTTCGAAATCTTCCGCGCCACGCCCCGGGTACGCCAGGTGCTTGACCAGCACCGCTTTCGGGCCGCGCTCCAGCAGGCTGCGGGCCATGTCGACACAGTCTTGCAGCGACTCGGCACGGCGCCCGCAGAAGCTGTCCAGCTCCAGCTGGTTGGGACACAGTACATCAGCACGGGCCAGCGCTTCTTCGAGCAGAAACTCGCTGACCTCGGCCGGGACGATGCAGCCCTTCTCGGGATGACCCATCACCGGGTCGCACAGGTACAAAGCACGCGGGTTGGCCGCCTTGATCCGGGCCACGCCGCTGAGGATCGCCCGCCCCTGTTCGGCACTGCCCAGGTAACCAGACAACACCGCATCGCAGTTGCCCAGCTCACCGATCGTCGCAATCCCTTCTACCAGTGCAGGTATTTGCGCTGGAGCAAGCACTTCTCCGGTCCACTGGCCATACTGAGTATGGTTGGAGAACTGCACGGTATTGAGCGGCCAGACCTTCACCCCGACCCGCTGCATGGGAAACACCGCAGCGCTGTTGCCGGCATGGCCGAAAACCACGTGGGACTGGATGGCGAGCAGATGCGGTGTACGTTTCATGCAGGTCTTCCGAAAGCGTAGGAATGAAAAACAAGGCGCGCAGTATGGCGCTAAATGCCACCTGTACGACAGACCGGGGAGGCAGTTAAGCTGGGCATACCTCGTTGGAGCATATGTAAATGTTGACCCTGGGAAATCTCTTCGTGCTGATGCTGCTGGCCACGGCAGGCGCCTGGTTGTGGCATAACCACGGCTTGCGTGAAAAGGCTCTGGAGCGGGTCAAGCAGCACTGCGCCAAGCTCGACCTGGAACTGCTCGATGGCAATGTCGCGCTCAAGCGCATCGGTTTTGTTCGCGATGCCAACGGCCGCAAGCGCCTGGCGCGGGTGTACAACTTCGAATTCACCGTGACCGGCGAGCAGCGCCACCCCGGTACAGTCACCCAGTTCGGCGCCCATACCATGCAAATCGAACTGGCGCCCTACCCGTTCGAGATCAAGACGCCTCAACACCACGACAACGTGGTCGAGATGAACCAGTGGCGTCAGGATCATAACCGCTGGCGCAACTAGACGCGGCAGGCCAGCATGACTTGCTTCAACGGTACAGGGTCCTGCGGCGCGGCGAAGATCAGCTCCAGCCGCGAGTCACGGCGCCATTCGCTGCTGGTCCACGACAACGACGCCTGCCCCGCCAGCGCGTTGAGCGACTGCCAGCCGTTCAGGCTGTGGATAACTGCCTTGGCCCGGCGCCAACCCAGGTCTTGCAGAAAAAGCTCCAGGCGAGTGCGATCAAACACCTGGCTCGGGTGCCAACGCCAACCAATGCTCCAACCTTCCGCAGCCTGGTGAATACTGCAAATCGGCTCCTGTGGATTTGTCCACAGGCTACCTGACACCCCGGAAACATTAGCTATTGCCAGCTTATCCACAGCAGCGGGAAGCACTGCCGCATCGCTTTGCACAGGCAGTTCGGACAACGGTAACTGCCCGAAATCAGTCCAGTACAAGCAGGCATCCGCAAGCTGAGAGGTTATCCACAAGCGTTTTTGCGCGTCCAATCCGGCGGATTTGTTCATCACCAGCAGCCCTGCGCTACCCAAGGTCGATTGCTGAGCTTGCGGCAAGGCAACCCCTGCAGCCAACTGCTCGGCATCGAGCACCAGCACTGCCGGTTGTACCGCCAACACGCCTTGCCAGGGCGGTAAACGCAGTTGCTCAAGCAACTGCAACGGATGACCCAACCCGGACGGCTCGATAAAAACCCGATGCGGCCTGGACTTACGCAGCAGGCGACCCAGGCCGACCTGGAATGGCATGCCGTTGACGCAGCACAAGCAACCGCCGGCCACTTCTCCCAGGGCAATCCCATCGTCATCGGTTGCCAGCAGCGCTGCGTCCAGGCCAATCTGGCCAAACTCGTTGATCAGCACCGCCCAGCGCTCATCGGCGGGCCGCTGCGCCAGCAACTGGCGAATCAGGCTGGTCTTGCCGGCACCGAGCGGGCCGGCAATCACGTGGGTAGGAATGTTCTGCAGCATGGGACGGAGCGTGCGCCTGAAATTTTCGCCACTATGCCGTTATATCAGGCCATCCAGTCAAGGCTGAGGATCAAGCGACGTTCGCCGTTGGCCAGTGCCGGCGAGCGATGGACCAACCCGGCGCCCTGATTGCCGAGCCATTTCTCGCCCTTGAGCAAGGCCACCTCACCCTCGGCGAGCTGGCGGATTGCTTTGGCATGCGGCTGATCGCGGGCGAGTTGCGAACGGTCGATTGCACCTTCTTCCAACCATTCACTGCCCGGCCCGGCGTAGGTGCTCAGTAAACGCAAAGGGACGTGGTCGACATGAAATCGCGGGCACATGGCGTTGCCCAGCGCCTGCAAGCGCAGGCCGACTCGCCGGGCGTCGAGCAAGCAGGCGTAGGCAGCCACCAGCCAGGCAACGTCGGTAACAAACGCCACATGGCCTTCCAGGTCGGCATACCCGCCCAGCAAGCCATTGAGGTCCGGTAACTGTTGCTGCTCATCCAGCTCGATGACCCGGCTTTCACTCAGCGGCTGGTTCAGCGACAGCAACATGCGGGCAAAGTCTTCGATCTGAACCGGCAAGCGGCGCTGCCATACCGCGAGATTGACGCCATCCTGCAACGCCTCGGTGAGCACTTGAGGCGATTCGCCGAAGGCCTGGCGCATCACGCCGCGTCCTCGTCAAACCACGGGCCGAACGGGTCGGGCAGTTGCCGCCAAACGTTCACGCCTGCAGCCATTTCTGCATCGTCTAGCAGGCAGCTCGAGAGCTCGGCATCGAGCCGGGTGAAGTCGATGTTCTGGCCGATAAATACCAGCTCCTGGCGGCAGTCACCGTACTCTGCATTCCAGTTCTTGAAGATCTGCGCGCTACTCTGCTCGTCCTGCGGCCAGTGTTCGCGGGGCACAAAGCGCCACCAGCGCCCGGCAAAACCATGACGCATCATGCCGCCGGCCTGCGACCAACTGCCGGCATCCTGGTGCTTGCTGGCGAGCCAGAAGAACCCCTTGGAGCGCAGCAACCGGCCATTGTCCCAGGGCCTGTGGATAAAGTCGTAAAAGCGCTGTGGATGCAGCGGCCGACGCGCTTGCCAGGTGGTCGCGGCAATCCCGTACTCTTCGGTTTCCGGTACGTGTTCGCCGCGCAGTTCCTGCAGCCAGCCAGGCGCCTGGGCGGCGCGCTCGAAGTCGAACAGACCGGTGTTGAGGATCTGCTGCAGCGCTACCTGGCCCATGACCATCGGCACAATCTGCGCCTGGGCGTTAAGGCTGCGCAAGATCGCGCTGAGCTCTTCACGCTCGGCGCTGCTGATCAGGTCGATCTTGCTCAGCAGAATCACATCGGCGAACTCCACCTGTTCGATCAGCAGGTCACTGATCGAGCGCTCATCTTCGTCACCCAGGGTTTCACCGCGGCTGGCCAGGCTTTCGGCGGCCTGATAATCACGCAGGAAGTTCAAGCCATCGACCACCGTGACCATCGTGTCCAGGCGCGCCTGGTCGGCTAAGCTGCGGCCTTGCTCGTCACGAAAGGTAAAGGTCTCGGCGACCGGCAGCGGCTCGGAAATGCCAGTGGACTCGATCAGCAGATAATCAAAACGCCCCTCGCGGGCCAGGCGTGCGACCTCCTCAAGCAGGTCCTCGCGCAAGGTGCAGCAGATGCAGCCGTTGCTCATCTCCACCAGCTTCTCTTCGGCACGGTTGAGGCTGACGTTGCGCTGCACCTCACTGGCATCGATGTTGATTTCACTCATGTCGTTGACGATCACTGCGACCCGCAAGTTGTCGCGGTTTTTCAGCACGTGATTGAGCAGAGTACTTTTGCCGGCACCCAGAAAGCCGGAAAGCACAGTGACGGGAAGACGGTTGGGCATGGGGGCTATCCTCATCGGGGCGAGTGCATTCGAACGATGCATTGCGCAATGTTATATTATAACAATACAATCTCGCCAACCCACTTCGCTCAGAACATGACCAAAGGCCGACCTGGAAGATGAAATCACGTTGCCTTTTTGCCTTCGCTGCTTTGCTGCTGTGCGAATCCGCCGTTGCAAACGGCGCGCCCCTCAGCAACGGCCTGGCGCTTTGTACCCGCAGTGCAACCTTGCTTGCCTGCAGCGATGCCCAGGGCAATTACTACAGCGTACAAACCCAGGGCAGCACCACCTACCTGCGCGGCTTCGAAATGGAGGGCCGCAGGTTGTGGGCGCAAACCAATAGCCGCTATGGCCAACTGACCTTCTTCACAGGCGTGGCGAGCAACGGCGAAACCTGGGTCGGATACAGCCAACGTGTGGGCTGGACCACCTTGAACAAAGTCTCCAGTTCCAGCGGGCAGCGTTTCAATCTGCGCTGCAATCGTCTGAGCGGCTGCCAATAGCCTTCTTGAAAAGTGAACCCCTGATGAGCGCCTTCACCCTCCCTGACATCGCTGCCCAAGCCACCACTTCCCAGTTGCCATTGGATTGGGTCGGCATGTGTGGCATTGCCCTGCCGCTACAAATCAACAGGCAGATTTTACGCGCGAATGCCGACGCTGGTGTCAGCCTTGATGATGGTGCCTCCCGGGGCATTCACATGTCACGCTTGTATCTGGCCTTGGAAGCGCTGGAACACCAAGAGCTGAGCCCGGCCTTACTGCATGGCGTTCTGGAGGGTTTTCTCGACAGTCATGTCGGCCTTTCCGCCAGCGCCTTCTTGACCCTGCGATTCGAACTGATGCTCAAACGCCCTGCGCTAGTCAGCCCATTGGCGGGTTGGAAAGCCTATCCGATTACTCTGGATGCGCAGATAAAAGACGGAGTGTTCCACGTGGAACTATTTGTCGATGTGCAGTATTCCTCCACCTGCCCCTGCTCAGCCGCCTTGGCCCGGCAGCTAATTCAACAGCAATACATTAGCGATTTTGGCAATCGCAACTTGAGCCATGAAGCCGTCCTGAGTTGGCTGGGCAGTGCCGAGGGTATTGTTGCCACGCCCCATAGCCAGCGCAGTGTGGCAAAGCTGCAGGTACGTCTGCGCCCAGGCATCAATGAATTGCCAATAGAGCCGCTGATCAATCAAGTCGAAAGCGCCCTGGGCACTGCAGTGCAAACTGCGGTGAAGCGCGCTGACGAACAGGCCTTTGCCTTGGCCAATGGGCAAAACCTGATGTTCTGTGAAGATGCCGCGCGGCGCTTGAATGTGGCCTTGAAGAGCTTGTCCTGGCTCGCTGGCTTCAACCTGCGTGTGGAACATGCCGAAAGCTTGCATGCCCACGACGCGGTCGCCCATAGCCAATGGCGGTGGTAAGGCGCTTCAGGTTCGCGGTTTGACCGTACCGCAATCATTGCCCAGCCATACCGCACGGGTGTTCATGCTGCCCTGTTGCTGCACACCGGACGCATTGAAGGTGCCGTTAACCTGGGTGGTGAACTCTCGGTCGCTGAGGAAGGTCGCTTCACCGTTGCCCTGAGCTTTGGGACAACTGAAGGTGAACTTCCAGACATTGCCGTTGCGCTCGGTAATCTTTTGGTTACAGCCAGATTTTGGATCTTGCAACGGGATGTCGTTGGTTTTCACCTGCTCCGGCGTCAGGCAGGACCGCACACCTTGACCGGCGACGCTGATCCCTTGCTTGGCCAGGCCACCTTCGATCATCGCCCTTTGCTCCGGCGGCAGGTTCTTCAACTGACCGAGCATGAAGCCCATGTCTGGAAGCGGCTTGCCATCAACCTGCATGTTGCTGGTGGTCAGCTCCCACAGCCCAGGTTGCAACATCTGCGCATGCACCATGGGGCTTGCCAGACCCAGCATCAGTGCCAGCAGCGACAGACGATTTTTCATGTAGTGACTCCTCGAAACTCCAGCCCCAAGCTGGAACACAGCTTAGACGTCAATTTGTGCTTTCGGTTGCAAGTGCTGCCATGAACATGCTCTGTTAGGGGTAGAGCCTTCGGACAGCAGGATGCGTATGGATTACCACAGCCCCTACTTCTTCGGTTACCTCATTGGCGTGATACACCTGCTGGGTGCAATCGCCGCCCTGCACGCAGTGTTCACCGTGCGTACGGCCCAGGGTGCAATCGCCTGGGCATTGTCGCTGCTGTTCATTCCCTACTTCACCCTCATCCCCTACCTGGTGTTTGGCAGCCGTACCTTCGACGCCTACATTCAGGCCCGGCGCCAAGCCAACCGTGAAATGCACGTGGCCATGGCCGATCTCAACTGGCGACCCTGGGTCGAGGAAGCCCTGGCAGCGCGCAATTCGGAATCTTATGGTGCGCTGCGGGCAATGCCCAAGCTGGGGCGCATGCCGTGCCTGGCCAACAACCAGGTACGTCTGCTGGTCGACGGCAAGGCCACCTTCGAGGCAATCTTTCGCGCCATCGCCAGCGCGCGAGATACGGTGCTGGTGCAGTTCTTCATCATTCACGACGATGACCTGGGCCGACAACTGCAAGCGCTGCTACTGAAAAAAGCCGCCGAGGGCGTGAAGGTCTACGTGCTCTATGACAGCGTCGGCAGCCACGCCCTGCCCTCCGCCTACACCCACAAACTGCGCGAAGGCGGCGTCAACATCCGCGCCTTCGCCACCCGCCGCGGCTGGTTCAATCGCTTCCAGGTCAACTTTCGCAACCACCGCAAAATCGTTGTGGTCGATGGCTTGCAGGGGTTTCTTGGCGGGCACAACGTGGGCGATGAGTACCTCGGCGCCACCCCCAAGCTGTCGCCCTGGCGCGATACCCATGTCCAGGTCAGCGGGCCGGTGCTGGCCTGCCTGCAGGAGTCGTTCGCCGAAGACTGGTTCTGGGCGTCGCGAAAACTGCCGCCGCTGATCCTGCCGGACACCTACCCGGAAGACGGAGTGCTCTGCCAAGTACTGGCCAGCGGGCCAGCCGACCCGCAGGAAACCTGTTCGCTGTTCTTCGTTGAAGCCATCCACTCGGCGCGCGAACGCCTGTGGATCACCAGCCCGTACTTCATCCCTGACGAAGCGGTGTTCGCTGCCCTGCGCCTGGCGGTATTGCGCGGGGTGGATGTGCGCATCCTGATCCCATCGCGACCAGACCACCGCATCGTTTACGCCGCCTCCAGCTTGTTCGCCTTCGAAGCGGTGCGCGCCGGGGTGAGGATGTTTCGTTTCGAGCCAGGGTTCCTGCATCAGAAGGTGGTGCTGATCGATAACGAGATCAGCGCCATCGGCAGCGCCAACCTCGACAACCGGTCGTTCCGGCTCAACTTCGAGATCATGCTGCTGACCGTCGACCGCGCATTTGCCGATCAAGTCGAAGCGATGCTCAGCCATGACTTCGAGCGGTCCCGGGAGATCACTGCCGAAGACACCCGTGATACGCACCGCCTGCAACAACTGGGGATGCGTATCGCCCGGCTGATTTCACCGATCCTGTAAGGCACCTTAGCGGTAGAAGTCTTCGCGGGTCAGCGGCAGGTCATGGCTGCCATCGGCGAAAGGCTTCACCGCCAGGATCTGGTGCAGGTTGATCCAGCCCTTGGCAAAGGCATAGGAGCAACCCGCCAGGTACAGGCGCCAGATGCGTAGGGCCTTCTCCGGTACCAGCGCGCCCGCCTTGTCGAGTTGCGCTTCGAGGCGGTTGCTCCAGTGCTCGAGGGTGCGCGCGTAATGCAGGCGCAGGCTCTCGACGTCGACGATCTCCAGGCCTGCTTCACTGATCCGTGCACTGATCATCGACAAGTGCGGCAGCTCGCCATGGGGGAACACGTAGCGCTCGATGAAACTGCCGGCACCGCGCCCGACCGGTCGCCCGTCGGTGTGCCTGGAGGTAATGCCGTGGTTCATCACCAGGCCGCCCTCGCGCACCGCACCAAACAGACGTTGGCAATACAGCGCCAGGTTGGCGTGGCCAACGTGCTCGAACATGCCGACACTTACTACCTTGTCGAAGCGGCCGTCCTGGGGCAGGTCGCGGTAATCGAGAATCTGCAGCTCCACCTGCCCTTCCAGGCCATCGGCCTTGACCCGCTCACGGCCGAGCTTGAGCTGCTCTTTGCTCAGGGTGATGCCGAATACCTTGGCGCCGAACTCCCGGGCCGCATAACGCGCCAGCCCGCCCCAGCCACAGCCGACATCCAGCAGGTAGTCACCTTTTTTGAGGCGCAGCTTGCGGCACAGGTGCTCGAACTTGTTTTGCTGGGCTTGCTCGAGGGTGTTGGTGGGCGATTTGAAATAGGCACAAGAGTAGGCCATGTCGCTGTCCAGCCACAGCTGGTAGAAGGCGTTAGACAGGTCGTAGTGGTAGGAAATCGCTGCCGCATCGGTAGCCTTGTCATGCTCGGTACGCACCGGCTGGTCGTCTTCTTCATCCTTGAGCAGGGCCACGCTGAGTTCATCACAGACGCGGATCACCTCACCGATGGAGCCCTCCAGTTCCAGCTTGCCTTCAACGAACGCCGCGCCCAGCTCATCCAGGCTCGGATGAGTCAACTGGGTGATCAGTTGCGGATCCTTGACCAGGATGGTGACCTGCGGTTTTGGACCCAGATCGAACTCATGGCCATCCCAGAGCTTCAGTCGCAGTGGCAGTTGCAGGCTTTGCAGAACAGGTGGAAGTTGCGCAAGCATGAAATGAGCCTCCTTTTTTCATCGGACGTCTGTCGAAAAGGGTAGTTCATCTACAGCAAGTTTCAGCTAATGCAGACCATAGTCTGAGCCTGTCTGGCCCATTCCAGACCTTGCGCTGGGGGCTGGAACCTACGATTCATTGTATACAATCGAGCAATTTGCAGATTAGTCTTGGCGCCATTGTCGATTCTTCATCCTGGAGTACAACAATGAAAACCTATGATGTAGTAATCATCGGCGGTGGCCCCGGCGGCTATAACGCAGCTATCCGTGCCGGCCAACTGGGCCTTAGCGTCGCCTGCGTGGAAGGTCGTTCGACCCTCGGTGGCACCTGCCTGAACGTCGGCTGCATGCCATCCAAAGCCCTGCTGCATGCCTCCGAATTGTATGAGGCGGCGGTTGGCAGCGAGTTCGCCAACCTCGGCATCGAGGTCAAACCGACCCTCAACCTTGCGCAGATGATGAAGCAGAAGGACGAAAGCGTCAGCGGCCTTACCAAGGGCATCGAGTTCCTGTTCCGCAAGAACAAGGTCGACTGGATCAAGGGCTGGGGCAAGCTTGATGGTGTCGGCCGGGTCAAGGTGACCGACGACCAGGGCGCGGTAACCGAGTTGCAGGCCAAGGACGTCGTCATTGCCACCGGCTCCGAGCCGACGCCGCTGCCTGGCGTGACCATCGACAACCAGCGCATCATCGACTCCACCGGCGCCCTGGCCCTGAGTGAAGTGCCCAAGCACCTGGTGGTAATCGGCGCCGGGGTCATCGGCTTGGAGCTGGGTTCGGTATGGCGCCGCCTGGGCAGCCAGGTGACTGTGGTCGAGTACCTCGATCGCATCTGCCCCGGTACTGATGAAGAAGCGGCAAAAACCCTGCAACGCGCCCTGGCCAAGCAAGGCATGAAGTTCAAGCTCGGCAGCAAGGTCACCCAGGCGAGCGCTTCGGCGCAAGGGGTGAACCTGAGCCTGGAGCCTGCTGCAGGCGGCAGCGCCGAAACCCTCGAAGCCGACTACGTACTGGTTGCCATCGGCCGGCGCCCCTACACCCAGGGCCTTGGCCTGGAAAGCGTCGGGCTTGAGACCGACAAGCGCGGCATGCTCGCCAACCAGCACCACCGCACCAGCGTCCCGGGCGTGTGGGTCATTGGCGATGTCACCTCCGGGGCGATGCTCGCGCACAAGGCCGAGGATGAAGCGATCTCCTGCATCGAGCAGATTGCCGGCAAGGCCCACGAGGTCAATTACAACCTGATCCCGGCGGTCATCTACACCCGTCCGGAACTGGCCAGCGTCGGCAAGACCGAAGAGCAACTGAAGGCCGAAGGCCGCGAGTACAAGGTCGGCAAGTTCCCCTTCAGCGCCAACAGCCGGGCCAAGATCAACCACGAGACCGAAGGCTTCGCCAAGGTCCTGGCCGACGCCCGCACCGATGAAGTGTTGGGCGTACACCTGGTTGGTCCAAGCGTCAGCGAGATGATCGGTGAATATTGCGTGGCCATGGAGTTCAGCGCTTCAGCCGAAGATATCGCCCTCACCTGCCACCCGCACCCGACCCGCTCCGAAGCCCTGCGCCAGGCGGCGATGAACGTCGACGGCAAGGCGATGCAGGTCTGATCAGTCAGTCTGGTCGAACTGATGAAGCCGGCCTTCGAGGCTGAAGGCCGGTTTATCCACAATCAGGCCAGGGCCGCCTGCTTGTTTTCCACAGCCAGCAGGTCAAAACGCTCGGCCAGGAACGGGGTGATATCCAGCGGCAGGGTTTCCTGGTGCACGACCTTGTCGATCAGCACCCCGGTGATGGCCGAGGTGAGGATGCCAGTACGAAAGTGTCCACAGGCATTCACGTAGCCGCTGACTTCAGGCACCGGCCCCAGAATCGGCAGCTCGTCCGGTGAGCCCGGACGCAAGCCAGCCCAGGTGCGCTTGAGGTTGATCTGCGCCAGCTCCGGCACGCAGCGAACCGCGCCCTGAACCAGGCCGTTGATCTCCGGGAAGGTGTTGCTGACGTCGAAGCCTTTGTCTTCGGTAGTGCTGCCGATCAGGATCTCGCCGTTGTCCTTCTGCGCCATGTAGCAGTCGCTGGTGGTCAGGCAGCCTTGCAGCAGCTTGGGCATGCGCTCGGTGAGGATGATCTGGCCTTTGACCGGCTTGACCGGAATCCGCAGGCCGGTGGCCCATTCGCTCAGGTCTGCGGCCCAGGCGCCAGCGGCGTTGATCAGGGTATCGCAGTGAAAGGTGCCCTCTTCTGCGGTTTGCACGCCGCTGACCCGCGAGCCCTGGTGCAGCACGCCGGTGATGTTGGTGTTGTGGAACAGGTCGACGCCGTTCTGGCGCGCCGCTTCCATATAGGAATCGGCCAGGCGGAACGGGCTGACCTGGTGATCGCAAAGGAACTCCAGAGCGCCATGGGCCTGATGGCTGACTGCCGGCTCCGCCTGGCGCAGGGCGTCGCGGTCGAGCCAGCGCACCTGGTCGGCCAGGTGCGGAATCTGCGCGACGATGTGCTCGGCATAGAGGCGGTCTTCATCGTCGTAGATCACGTATTTGAGGCCCGTGCGCTCAAACTTGAAGTCCATGCCGTGGCGCTCGATCAGCTCGCTGTGCAGCTGTGGATAAAGTGCGTTGGACTGCAGGGCAAAGTCGAAGAACGACTGCGGCAGGATATGCGGCGTGCTCGAATCCACCGCCACTGCCGCGCCATGGGCCTCGCGCTTGTGCTTGGCCGACATCATGCGAAAGAAGATCACCCCGCAGCCCAGGCCCACCGATTCACCGATTGCCCACAGGCCGCCGGCCGACGCGCGGGTGGCGTTGCCCGGGCGCTTGGCATCGATCAGGGCGATCTTCAGGTTCTTGCGTTTGGACAGCTGGTAGGCGCACGAGGCACCGATCACACCACCACCGGCGATGACCACATCATAGGTTCTGTTCATGCTTCAGGCTTCCGTGCCGAGTTGCTGGAATGCGGAGAATGGAATCGGGTCGATCGGGAAACGCGGCCGCAACCAGCCGACATCGGCGCGTCCGGTCGCTTCACGCAGGCGATCGCTGCAATAGCCGACGCACATGCGCCCCTGGCAGTCCCCCATGCTCACCCGGGTGCGCATCTTCAGCCCGGCCATGTCTTCGACGCCCTGCTCCAGGGCGCGGTCGATGTCGCTGCGGGTCACATGCTCGCAACGGCAGATAACGGTGTCGGGCTGCGGCAGGTCGATCTGTTTGGTACCGCGATGGGTGTAACGCTCTACACCGGCGCGAAAACGTTTGATCGCCGCCAGCTGGCCGAGGTATTTCTCACGCAGTTCGATGGCCTGTTCAGCGTTGAGCACTTCACGCTGGAGCAGGATCGAGACGGCGGCGATACGCCCGGTGATCATCGCCGCCTCACCTCCACGAATGCCGCCCATGTCGCCGGCCAGGTGGATGTGTGGCTGGCTGCTTTGCTGCCAGACGTTGCATTCTGCGCGCAGGTAGCCGTCTTCGTTGAAGCCGTGGTCCAGGCCCAGTTGCTGGCTGAGTTGCGTGCGCGGGATAAACCCGTAGCCCACCGCCAGGGTTTGCGCCGGTTCACGCTGGGCCCGGGAGAGGTCCGGTTGCCAGTCTTCACCGTAGGGTGCCACGGTCACCTCTGCCAGTTCGCCTTCCCCCTTGGCTTCGACAACGCCCCAGCCGTAGTACATGGGGATGCCGTTGAGCTTCATGTAGCCGAGCATGCTCAGGCCATCGAGAAACAGCTGTGGCTTGTTCATCAGCGCCAGGCTTTCGCGGGCAATCTTGCTGAACGCGCAGGCTTCATAGACACCGGCAACTTTCGCACCGGCGGCGTGCAGCTGGCAGGCCACCAGCGGCAGCAAGGGCCCGGTACCAGCGATCACGGTACTGCCCAGGGGTTTGACCACACCGCTCTTGATCTGCAATTGCAACCCGCCAAGCAGCATAACCCCCGGCAAGGTCCAGCCGGCGAAGGGTACGTTGCGCTCGTGGCAACCGGCTGACAGCAGCAGGTGGGAATAGTCGATTTCGTGCAGTGTTTCTTCGGCATCGAGGACCATCAGGCGCTGCTCGTCACCACCGACCACGCGACTGTTCAGGCGCAGGTCAATGCGATCGCCGCAGGCGGCAAAATCCTTGTGCAGTTTCTTTAGCGCCTTGCTGTAACGCGAGCCCAGGTAGCCCAGGTCAACGCCGCTGCGCAGCGGCCCGCGAAACACCACGCCACCCGGGCGCGAGGCTTCATCGAACAACAGGCTGGCGACACCGTGTTTGGCCAGCTCGATTGCTGCAGCCATACCCGCTGAACCACCGCCGACAATCACTGGACGCAAGCTCATGGTGCCTCCTGCCCGGCAAAACGGTTAGTCCCGGTCTCAACCTGCATGCCCGGCTGTACTACGGTCTGGCAGGCGCGGCGCTTGGGCCGGCCATTGATCGACACCAGGCAGCAATGGCACACGCCCATGCCGCAGAAGGCGCCGGTCAGTTGATGGTGATCATTAAGCGCCACCTGGCGCAGGCCCACGGCGTTAAGCACGCTGAGCACGGTTTCACCGGCGGCGACATCAATTGCCTGGCCGTTGAGTTCGATGGTCATGTCCGCCCGCGACAGGGGCTGGATATCTAGCTTTCGCTCCAGAGTCTGCATAGCTTTTCGTCCGTGAAAAAGAAACATGGACTGCGCACACTATGCCAAGCACGTAACTGGACTATTGATCCAGGCCAGCTAATGGGTCTGTTTGCCAGACAAGCCGACAAAACAGGGCAGATGGCCTGTGCTGATCTGACCGAAACGGAAGAGGCGCTGGTCAGTCTGTTTTTTTACTCGTGCTCGAAGTTGATGGCGCGAGGGGCTTCTTTTCGGTCTGACCTTTGTCGTGACTGTGCTCCTTTTTGAATCTTTGGTGCCATCGCTCCAATGCCTCTGCACCATCTGAAGCTTGGCTAAGCGGGCTGAGGAGCAAGAGAGCAAGCAGGATTGAGCTAACCAGTTTCATGAGGACCTCACTTTTTTACTTTGAACGTGTCCGTACTGCCCCAACAACCAGGCCAAATCATCGAAGATCGCAGCGAAATGCATCGCCCCAAGCCGACGCAATGAATTTGCGGTTCGGTGTGATTGAAGGATCATCCGGGGGTAGCTTTGTAGGGAGCGAGCGAGGCGGCTCAAACCAGCGCCTATGATCTGCGCGATCGGGTCTTGAGGGTCAAGATGCTTCAGGTCGGCATGCACCCGCCGCAGTTCACGCGCTAGTTGCAGTGACAATCTGCCCAGGTACTCGTGTTGATGCTGGCTATCGAGTGTTGCTGGGGCCAACGCAGCCAACGAGGCGAGACGGTGCTGCTGGCGCACCTGCCATGAGTGATCACTACCGGCGGCACCCTGTCGAAGCAATACCAGGGTCTCGCGATGAAGGGCGTTAACTAGCCCATCGAAATTCCTGTCATTTCGTTTTGGCAGTAGCTGGTACGCAAGCAGACAGATACCCAAAGCGATGATCCATGAGGCTGACTGATTCGCGAAGTCGTTGAAGTCATACGCGGGTACGAGAGTGGTTGAAACCAATGTGTTGAAGGCGATCAGAAAAGCTACCCCTTGGAAAGCGCGGGAAGGCAATGTAGTCGCGTGAATGCCGAACGCCCAGAAAATGCTCAGGCTGACCAGGAGCAGTGGCAGACCATTGATCTGCGGCAGGATGAGGAACTTGCAAACGAGCGCTGCGGGAATCGCATACAGCGTCCCACGTAGAAAGCTTTCGGTGCCTTTTTCTGGAGTGGGCATTGCAGCGATCAGCGTGCAATAGGGCCCCAGAACTGCCAGCAAAACAGGGCCTTGGTCCCAGCCACTTATGTACCAGACAGCACCTGCCAGCAAAGTTGCCAGAAGGGCTCTGATCCCGTTACGCAGGCCGTCGGCGTAATGGCGATGAAAGCGAAATGGGCGATGAACATGAGCAGTTTCTTGCTCCAGGGAAGAGAAGCCTTCCAGGGCCAGAGCGAACGCTTCCAACTGCTCGTCCAAGCGCCTGAACGCAAGGAGGGTACGTTGCTCTGGATGACTCGATTGAGGAGCCGAAGCTACTTTGCTTGCTAGCTCGTCACGAATGTTTCGAACTCGAACCTTGGCCTCTGACAGGCTCAGAGAGTGTTCGCTTAATGCCGTGCTTAGCGAAGCTAGCTGAAGGCCCGTTGCCGAAACTGCATCTGTTGATTCCATTACGGACAAGTCGGCAGGCAACTCATGTTCCAGCAGTGCCGATTGCAGGTAAGCCGAGCCAGACCTGATGGCTTTCAAATTGTCACTGATGACCCAGGATTCACCTCGACCCAGGCCAAGGAGATCGTCCACCTTGTTGATCTCTGCCGCGAGGACAAGGCGTTTGCGATGCGCCTGCTCATCTGCAGGTTGGGTGTACTTCCCTGCAATCAATGCTGCGGTATTGGCACACAAGTTAATCACTGTATCGCGTATGCGAGCCTCAACTTTCTTGCGACTGAAAAGAACGGTAACCAGGGTCAGACTAATAGCCCCGACCACCACCGCAGTGGCACGGGAGACAATGTGCTCAAAGCTGATCTGAGGTTCGACGATGGCAGGCCCCAACGCCAGGCAGACGGTGTAGCCGGCCACTACGGCGGTCGTTGCGTAGTAATGCCGAACTACCGACATAGCGGCTACACATAGCCCAAGCCATATACCAATGCCCACTATCAACAGGAGCATTTGCTGGGCGAAACACGCCACCAGAACGAATGCGGCTACTGCACCTACCAGTGTGCCGGCGATACGATGCAGACCTTTGCCCACCACAGCTCCCTGAACGGGATTGACCAGCAGGAGCACGGTAGAGGCCGCAGAGAATGGCGAGTCCAGATGCAGATAGAGACCTACGCACAATGCCAGAGCTGCTGCCATGCAACTGCGCAAGACATACAGGCTTGAAGAAGAAGTAAAGGGCAACGGCAATGCGCCAAACCATTTACCTATAGCTACGGCGCCCATTACAGAAACTCCTGGAGCCAATGAGTCAGACGCCGATGGTTTCGTACCTCAGGCTGGTCCACCTCAATACTTGCTGTCATGCCTGCTGCAAGCTCCACGCCCTCCGGGATGTGGTCAATTTCAATACGCACCGGCAATCTCTGGGCCAGTCGAATCCAGCTGAACGTCGGGCTCACCTGAGGTAAACCGTTCTGCGCCCGGACTTCATTGGTATCGGAGACTCCCCGACCTATGCTCGACACATGGCCGCAGAGCAGTGGCGAGAACCCCATGAGCTTGACCTTGGCATTAGCTCCGAGAGGAATATTTGTGAGTTTGGTCTCCTCGAAATAGCCGGTGACCCAGAAGCTCTTGCTGTCGACAACGAACATGTTGGTGCCACCTGCAACGGCATAATCTCCGGGTTGCAAACGCAGTTGGGTGACGTAGCCATCTACGGGCGCAAAGATCTTGGTGCGTTGTAGTTCCAGTTGAGCCTGTGCCAACTGGGTCTGTGCAATGTTCAGCCGAGCTTTGGCGATTGCACTGGAGCGTACAGCGTTATCGATCTCTTCCTTGGGCACTACACCTACAAGCAGCTTGCGGCGGCGTAGCTCTTCGTTGCGCTGCTGGAACACCTCCTTGACCTCGGCCAGTTCGGCGGCTTTTTGATCGACTGCCAGGGCATAGCTTCGAGCATCGATGCTGTACATCAGATCGCCTTTCTTCACCCACTGGTTATCACCGACCCAAACCCGCTCGATGCTGCCCGATACCTCGGGAGCGATTCGGATGACCTGAGCACTAATGCGGCCATCTCGGGTCCATGGTGCCAGTACATAGGTATTCCAAAGTGACAGGCAGAAATAGAGGGAAAAGGCACCAACAACCAGGGTGGCCAGGAACTTGAACAATCTCACTACGTGATTCATCGACGCCTCTTCAGAATTTGATGACCAGCAGAGAAAGCAAGGACACCGACAGGAAGAATCGGAGCAGGCTGGGATGCCACATCAGGTCCAACCAACGTCGCGTCATCCTTTCCAAAATGAGATAGAGCACCGTTGCTACCAGCAGGTAGATGAACAGTGGCGGGAAGTACACGTTGGCAAAGGAGAACTCGCTGAGCATGGATCGCACCTGTTGCTGGCCAAGTCAGCGCATCGTAGAAAATGCAGCTTGAATCCGATATGGACTATTAAGACAATAAATAATCAAATTCAGACAGGGGTGGCACTGGATGGCTACAACCGCTTTCCCTCTGGATCTTCATGATCCTGATGCGCTCGCGCAGCCGGCTGTGGCCTTGCTGATCGAGTCTCAACAAAACGACACAGAAGTACCTGTGCACTACCACCGCAAGGGCCAACTGATCGTGGCATTGAAAGGGGGAAACGTGTGCACCATCGAAGATGGCTTATGGATGGTGCCGACAGGGTTTGGTGTATGGGTCCCAAGTGGAACGGTTCATAGCAATCGCGTTACGGCCAACGGCAAGATCTGCCTGCTGTTCATAGAACCTGGTATCGCTCAGCTTCCGGAGCATTGCTGCACCCTGGCATTGAGCCCACTGATCCTGGAGTTGGTTTTGTATCTGGCAGGTGGCCCTAACGATTATCCTGCCGCTGGCCAGATTGCGCGGCTTGCTGGGGTGCTACTTGAGCTTCTGGAACAAGCACCTGCTGAGCGTTTTTATCTACCGCTTCCGAAGAGCCCGCAAGTGCGGCAGATTGCTAGCGCCTTGGCTGCGGCCCCTGCTAGTCGAGTAACAGTGGCTGAGTGGGCAGACAGGGTTGCCATGAGTGAGCGGACCCTTGCGCGGCTGATCAAAAACGAGACGGGCCTTACCTTCGGACATTGGCGTAAGCAATGGCAGATAATCGTTGCATTGCAGCACTTGGTCGAGGGCGCATCGGTGCAGAGCACCGCCGAAGCGTTGGGCTATGAGTCCGTCAGCTCGTTCATCAGCATGTTTCGCAAAACGCTTGGAAACTCACCAGCTCGCTATGTTCGTGAAGCGATCGTGAGTCGAAAACTGAGATAGCGCACAGGCTAAAGCATGAAGAAGGGAGCCAGTGGCGGCTCCCTTCTTCAGCGACAGTTTTAATTCTCTAAAACCATCCGGACTTTACCGCAGCAATGGTTACTCGACAGTCACCGACTTCGCCAGGTTACGCGGCTGGTCGACGTCGGTGCCCTTGAGCACTGCCACGTAGTACGACAGCAGTTGCAGCGGGATGGTGTAGAGGATCGGCGCCAGGGCGTCGATGATGTGCGGCACGGCGATCACGTGGGTGCCTTCGCCATTGCTCATGCCTGCCTGTTCGTCGGCGAAGACGATCAGCTCGCCGCCACGGGCGCGGACTTCCTGCAGGTTGGACTTGAGCTTTTCCAGCAGCTCGTTGTTCGGCGCCACAGTGACTACTGGCATGTCGCTGTCGACCAGCGCCAGCGGGCCATGCTTGAGCTCACCGGCCGGGTAGGCTTCGGCGTGGATGTAGGAGATCTCTTTGAGCTTCAGCGCACCCTCCATGGCCACCGGGAATTGCGCGCCGCGGCCCAGGAACAGGGTGTGGTGCTTGTCGGCAAACAGCTCGGCGGTCTTCTCGACGATCGCATCCATGGCCAGGGCTTCGCCCAGGCGAGTTGGCAGGCGACGCAGCTCTTCTACCAGCTCCGCTTCGACGCCTGCAGCCAGGGTGCCGCGCACCTGGCCCAGGGACAGGGTCAGCAGCATCAGTGAAACCAGCTGGGTGGTGAAGGCCTTGGTCGAAGCCACGCCAATTTCCGGGCCGGCCTGGGTCAGCAGGGTCAGGTCCGACTCACGCACCAGCGAACTGATACCGACGTTGCAGATTGCCAGGCTGCCGAGGAAGCCCAGTTCCTTGGCGTTGCGCAGGGCGGCCAGGGTGTCAGCGGTTTCACCCGACTGCGAGATCGAGACGAACAGGGTGTCAGGCTGCACCACCACCTTGCGGTAGCGGAACTCGCTGGCGACTTCGACCTGGCAAGGAATACCGGCCAGGCTTTCCAGCCAGTAACGGGCAACCATACCGGCATGGTAGCTGGTGCCGCAGGCAACGATCTGCACATTGCGCACCTTGGCAAACAGCTCGGCAGCTTGCGGGCCGAAGGCCTGGACCATGACGTGGTCCTTACCCAGGCGGCCTTCCAGGGTACGTTGCACCACGGTTGGCTGCTCGTGGATTTCCTTGAGCATGAAGTGGCGGTAGGCGCCCTTGTCAGCGGCTTCGGCACCTTCGTGATACTGCACGGTTTCGCGCTGGACAGCAGTACCGGCAACGTCCCAGATGGTGACCTGGTCGCGACGGATTTCGGCGATATCGCCCTCTTCCAGGTACATGAAGCGGTCGGTGACCTGGCGCAATGCCAACTGGTCGGAAGCCAGGAAGTTCTCGCCGTGGCCCAGACCGATCACCAGCGGGCTACCGCTGCGGGCGGCCAGCAAACGGTCTGGCTGCTTGGCGCTGATCACCGCCAGGCCGTAGGCGCCATGCAGTTGCTTGACGGTCGCCTTGAGGGCATCGCCCAGGTCCGGCAAAGTTTTGAGAGTGTGCGCCAGCAGGTGAACGATCACCTCGGTGTCGGTCTCGGAGCTGAAGATGTAACCCAGGCCCTTGAGCTGTTCACGCAGCTCTTCGTGGTTCTCGATGATGCCGTTATGCACCACGGCCAGTTCAAGGCCAGAGAAATGCGGGTGGGCGTTGTGTTCAGTTGGCGCGCCGTGAGTCGCCCAACGGGTGTGGGCGATACCCAGGTTGCCGGCCAGCGGTTCGGCGGCAACGGCGGCTTCCAGTTCGCTGACCTTGCCGATACGGCGGCGGCGCTCAAGGTTGCCCTGCTGGGTGAAGACGGCCAGACCTGCGCTGTCATAGCCGCGGTATTCGAGGCGCTTGAGGCCTTCGATCAAAATGGTTGTGATGTTACGTTCGGCGACGGCACCAACGATTCCACACATTATTCATGCTCCTGGGTGATAGCGGCGCAAATCACGTTGATGCCGCGGGCTTCAATCTGTACGCGTGCCTCATGGGGCAGGCGCTCATCGGTAATAAGGGTGTTGACGCTGCTCCAGGGCAGCTCAAGATTGGGAATCTTGCGCCCGACCTTGTCGGACTCGACCATGACGATCACTTCCCGGGTGACTTCAGCCATCACCCGGCTCAGGCCCAGCAGTTCGTTGAACGTGGTGGTGCCGCGCGCCAGGTCGATGCCATCGGCGCCAATGAACAGTTGGTCGAAGTCGTATGAGCGTAGTACCTGCTCGGCCACCTGGCCCTGGAACGATTCGGAATGCGGGTCCCAGGTGCCGCCAGTCATCAGCAGTACCGGCTCGTGTTCCAGCTCGCTGAGGGCACGGGCCACATTCAGCGAGTTGGTCATGACCACCAGACCGGGTTGATGACCCAGCTGCGGGATCATCGCGGCGGTGGTGCTGCCACTGTCGATGATGATCCGTGCGTGTTCGCGGATGCGACCTACAGCGGCTTTGGCGATGGCTTGCTTATAGAGGGAGACCGGTTGGCCCTGATCAGTAAACAGTTCCTGCGGCAGCGTTACCGCACCGCCATAGCGACGCAACAGCAGGCCGTTGGCTTCGAGGGCTGCCAGGTCCTTGCGAATGGTCACTTCTGAGGTTTCGAAACGTTTGGCCAGTGCGTCGACGCTCACCTCCCCCTGCTCATTGAGCAAAGCCAGGATGTTATGGCGTCGTTGAGGGGTGTTACGTTTCGACATGGCGTCTTTAAGTTTCGATTCGAAAGATAATGATGCCAATCAAAACCTATAGTGGTTGATGCGTCAAGGACGTCGGGAAAAAATTCTTGCTGTGTATAAGTTTCCTCACAGCGATCTTTTATCCACAGAATGAAAAAGGCCGACTTATGCACAATCCAGTCGGCCTTTTCTATCAGCTGTGGGTAACTCAGCTTTTCTTGATTTTCTCCGGCCGCTTCCAGCCATCGATGTTGCGCTGACGTGCGCGACCGACAGCGAGTTGCGCCGCTTCGACATTCTGGGTGATGGTCGAACCGGCGGCAGTGGTGGCCCCGTCGAGGATATCCACAGGCGCGACCAGTGAGTTGTTCGATCCGATGAACACGTCTGCGCCAAGTACCGTCTTGAACTTGTTGGCGCCATCGTAGTTACAGGTGATGGTGCCGGCACCTATGTTGGTGCGTGCGCCTACCTCGGCATCGCCCAGGTAGGTCAGGTGGCCAGCCTTGGCGCCTTCACCGAGGTGAGCGTTTTTCAGTTCGACAAAGTTACCCACATGGGCGCGAGCGTCGAGCACGCTGCCAGGGCGCAAGCGGGCAAACGGGCCGGCATCGCTACCCTCGCCCATGATTGCGCCTTCCAGGTGGCTGTTGGCTTTGACCACTACGCCTTTGCGCAAGGTGCTGTTCTTGATCACGCAGTTCGGGCCGATGACCACGTCGTCTTCGATCACCACGCGGCCTTCGAGGATCACGTTGATATCGATGAGCACATCGCGACCAACGCTTACTTCACCGCGCACATCGAAGCGCGCCGGGTCACGCAGGGTCACACCCTGGGCCATCAGGCGGCGGCCTTCACGCAACTGGTAGTGACGCTCCAGCTCGGCAAGTTGACGACGGTCGTTGGCGCCCTGCACTTCCATCGGGTCCAGCGGCTGCTCGGTAGCGACCACCAGGCCATCGGCTACAGCCATGGCAATGACGTCGGTCAGGTAGTACTCGCCCTGGGCATTGTTGTTCGACAGACGGCCTAGCCAGTCAGCCAGGCGCGCGCCCGGGACGGCGAGAATTCCGGTGTTGCCTTCGTTGATAGCTTTCTGTGCGTCGCTGGCATCCTTGTGCTCGACGATCGCCGCCACCTGGCCCTGGGCATCGCGAACGATGCGGCCATAGCCGGTCGGGTCATCCAGAGTCACGGTCAGCAGACCGAGCTGCTGCGGGGTAACCTTGGCGAGCAGGCGCTTGAGGGTATCGACTTCGATCAGCGGCACATCGCCGTAGAGGATCAGCACGGTTTCGGCGCTCAACGCCGGCAGGGCCTGGGCGACGGCGTGGCCGGTACCCAGTTGTTTGTCCTGGAGGACGAAGCTCAGGTCATCAGCGGCCAGTCGTTCGCGTACCAGCTCTGCACCGTGCCCGATCACCACATGAATGCCCTGCGGCTGTAGCTGGCGGGCGCTGTGGATAACATGGCCGAGCATGGAGTCGCCGGCCACCGGGTGCAGTACCTTGGGCAGCGCCGAGCGCATGCGGGTACCTTGGCCGGCGGCGAGAATAACGATATCGAGAGACATTGACTGGCTACCAATCCTGGAAGGTCAGCGCTGTGACCAGAAGAAGAATTTCGGAAAAAGAAAAAGGGTAGCCGAGGCTACCCTTTAACTCAATCGCAACAGAAAGTGATCGGCGAGTGCCGGTTACTTCATTTTGCGGATTTGCTGGACGGTACGCAGCTGGGCTGCGGCCTCGGCCAGACGTGCGGCAGCGGCGCCGTAATCGAACTCCGCGCCTTTTTCGTTCAGGGCGTTCTCGGCAGCCTTGAGGGCTTCCTGAGCCTGAGCTTCATCCAGGTCGCTGGCACGTTGCACGGTATCGGCAAGCACCTTGACCATGTTCGGCTGGACCTCGAGGAAACCACCAGAGATGTAGAACACCTCTTGGGCGCCACCCTGCTTGGTCAGCGTGATCGGACCTGGCTTCAGATTAGTGATCAGCGGGGCGTGGCCTGGAGCGATACCAAGATCACCCAGGTTGCCGTGCGCAATCACCATCTCGACCAGACCGGAGAAAATTTCCCCTTCCGCGCTGACGATATCGCAATGGACTGTCATAGCCATCTGCTTGCCTCAACCTGATTAGCGCCCCTTGCGGGGCGCCGGGATTACAGTTTCTTGGCTTTCTCGACGGCTTCTTCGATGCTGCCGACCATGTAGAACGCTTGTTCTGGCAGGTGGTCGTAGTCACCTTTGAGGATGCCGCTAAAGCCTGCAATGGTGTCTTTCAGGGAAACGTATTTGCCTGGAGAACCGGTGAAGACTTCGGCCACGAAGAACGGCTGGGACAGGAAGCGCTGGATCTTACGAGCGCGCGATACCAGCTGCTTGTCGGTTTCGGACAGTTCGTCCATACCCAGGATGGCGATGATGTCCTTCAGCTCTTTGTAGCGCTGCAGAACATACTGAACGCCACGAGCGGTGTCGTAGTGCTCGTTGCCGATCACGTTCGGGTCCAGCTGGCGCGAAGTCGAGTCCAGTGGATCGACCGCTGGGTAGATACCCAGGGAGGCGATGTCACGGGACAGTACGACGGTGGCGTCCAAGTGGGCGAAGGTGGTCGCTGGCGACGGGTCGGTCAGGTCGTCCGCAGGTACGTAAACGGCCTGGATCGAGGTGATCGAACCTTCCTTGGTCGAAGTGATACGCTCTTGCAGAACGCCCATCTCTTCAGCCAGGGTCGGCTGGTAACCTACTGCCGAAGGCATACGGCCCAGCAGTGCGGATACTTCGGTACCGGCCAGGGTGTAACGATAGATGTTGTCGACGAACAGCAGAACGTCGTTACCTTCGTCACGGAACTTCTCAGCCATGGTCAGGCCGGTCAGCGCTACGCGCAGACGGTTTCCTGGTGGCTCGTTCATCTGACCGTAGACCAGCGCTACTTTGTCGAGAACGTTGGAGTCCTTCATCTCGTGGTAGAAGTCGTTACCCTCACGAGTACGCTCACCCACACCGGCGAACACGGAATAACCGCTGTGCTCGATGGCGATGTTACGGATCAGTTCCATCATGTTTACGGTTTTGCCTACACCGGCACCACCGAACAGACCAACTTTACCGCCCTTGGCGAACGGGCAAACCAGGTCGATAACCTTGATGCCGGTTTCCAGCAGGTCGTTGCCGCCTGCCTGGTCAGCGAACGAAGGAGCGTCGCGGTGGATACCCCAGCGCTCTTCTTCACCGATCGGGCCAGCTTCGTCGATTGGGTTACCCAGGACGTCCATGATCCGGCCCAGGGTCGCTTTACCGACTGGTACGGAGATGGCTGCGCCGGTGTCTGCAACGTCCAGACCGCGCTTCAAGCCTTCGGTCGAGCCCATCGCAATGGTACGAACCACGCCGTCGCCCAGCTGCTGCTGAACTTCCAGGGTGGTTTCCGCGCCTACTACTTTCAGCGCGTTGTAAACACTCGGAACGCTGTCACGTGGGAATTCCACGTCGATGACGGCGCCGATGATTTGAACGATACGTCCGCTACTCATAGCTGGATCCTCTGAATATTTGAACCGTTAAACCGCGGCAGCGCCGCCGACGATTTCCGAGATCTCTTGGGTGATCGCAGCCTGACGCGCCTTGTTGTAGATCAGCTGCAATTCGCTGATCAGGTCACCGGCGTTGTCGGTGGCGTTCTTCATCGCGATCATCCGGGCAGCTTGTTCAGCTGCGTTGTTCTCGACCACCGCCTGGTAGACCTGCGACTCCACGTAACGCACCATCAGGCCGTCCAGCAGCTCTTTGGCGTCAGGTTCGTAGAGGTAGTCCCAGTGGTGCTTGAGTTCTTGATCCGGGGTTGCAACCAACGGAATCAACTGCTCGACCGTTGGGGCTTGCGTCATGGTATTGACGAACTTGTTCGATACCACGGACAGACGGTCGATACGACCATCCAGGTAAGCGTCCAGCATGACCTTGACGCTGCCGATCAGATCGTTGATCGACGGCTCTTCGCCCAGGTGGCTGATCGCGGCTACGACGTTACCGCCGAAGCTGCGGAAAAACGCCGCACCCTTGCTGCCAACCACGCAAAGATCGATCTCGATACCTTGCTCGCGGTTGATCGCCATGTCCTTGACCAGGGCCTTGAACAGGTTGGTGTTCAAGCCACCGCACAGACCACGGTCACTGCTCACGACGACATAACCGACGCGCTTTACTTCGCGTTCGATCATGAAGGGGTGGCGGTATTCCGGGTTGGCGTTGGCCAGATGACCGATAACCTGGCGGATACGCTCCGCGTAAGGACGGCTAGCAGCCATGCGCATTTGTGCCTTGCGCATTTTACTGACCGCCACTTTTTCCATGGCGCTGGTAATTTTTTGCGTGCTTTTGATGCTCGCAATCTTACTGCGAATCTCTTTTGCGCCTGCCATGTAACACCTATCAGGTTAGCAAGCGGGGGCCGCAAAGCCCCCGCTGCGGCTTACCAGGTTTGGGTGGCCTTGAACTTCTCGATACCGGCTTTGATGCCAGCGTCGATTTCGTCGTTGAAGTCACCCTTCACGTTGATCTTCGCCATCAGTTCGGCGTGATCACGGTTGAAGTAAGCGATCAGTGCTTGTTCGAAGCTACCGATCTTGGCGATTTCAACGTCGGTCAGGAACCCACGCTCAGCGGCATACAGCGACAGCGCCATGTCCGCGATGGACATTGGAGCGTATTGCTTCTGCTTCATCAGCTCGGTAACACGTTGGCCGTGTTCGAGTTGCTTACGGGTGGCTTCGTCCAGGTCAGAAGCGAACTGGGCGAATGCCGCCAGTTCACGGTACTGAGCCAGAGCGGTACGGATACCACCGGAGAGCTTCTTGATGATCTTGGTCTGAGCGGCACCACCCACACGGGATACCGAAACACCGGCGTTCACTGCAGGGCGGATGCCCGAGTTGAACATGGCCGATTCCAGGAAGATCTGACCGTCGGTGATGGAAATCACGTTGGTCGGAACGAACGCGGAAACGTCGCCAGCCTGGGTTTCGATGATCGGCAGTGCGGTCAGGGAACCGGTCTTGCCAGTTACAGCACCGTTGGTGAACTTCTCGACGTACTCTTCGGAAACGCGCGATGCACGCTCCAGCAGACGGGAGTGGAGATAGAACACGTCACCTGGGTACGCTTCACGTCCTGGTGGACGGCGCAGCAGCAGGGAGATCTGACGGTAGGCAACGGCCTGCTTGGACAGGTCATCGTATACGATCAGCGCGTCTTCACCGCGGTCACGGAAGAACTCGCCCATGGTGCAACCGGCGTATGGCGCCAGGAATTGCAGTGCGGCGGATTCCGAAGCACTGGCAACCACCACGATGGTGTTGGCCAGGGCGCCGTTTTCTTCCAGCTTGCGAACGATGTTGGCAACGGTGGAACGCTTCTGGCCGACAGCAACATAAACACAGAAAATACCGGAGTCTTTCTGGTTGATGATGGCGTCGATCGCCATGGCGGTCTTACCGATCTGACGGTCACCGATGATCAGCTCGCGCTGGCCACGGCCGACCGGGATCATGGCGTCGACAGATTTGTAGCCAGTCTGTACAGGCTGGTCTACCGACTTACGCCAGATCACGCCCGGAGCAACTTTCTCGACCGCGTCGGTCTCGGTGTTGCCCAGTGGGCCTTTGCCGTCGATTGGGTTGCCCAGTGCGTCAACAACGCGACCCAGCAGTTCCTTACCAACTGGAACTTCGAGGATGCGGCCGGTGCACTTGGCGCTCATGCCTTCAGCGAGGGTGTCGTAGGCGCCCAGTACTACCGCACCAACGGAGTCTTGCTCCAGGTTGAGGGCCATACCGAACACGCCACCTGGAAACTCGATCATTTCGCCGTACATTACGTCGGCCAGACCGTGAATCCGCACGATACCGTCAGAAACGCTGACGACGGTACCCTCGTTGCGGGCTTGGGAGGTCACGTCGAGTTTCTCGATGCGACCCTTGATGATTTCACTAATTTCGGAAGGATTGAGTTGCTGCATTGCTCTGCTGCCCCTTCAAACTCAAGATTTCAATGCTTCGGCCAGTTTCGCGATTTTGCCGCGAACCGAGCCATCGATTACCAGGTCGCCGGCGCGGATCACGACACCACCGATAAGGGTGGCATCCTCCGACGCATGCAGGCGCACTTCCCGGCTGAGCCGTGCACTGAGAACCTTGGCGAGTTTGTCTTGCTGTTCTTGGTTCAACGCAAAAGCACTGGTGACTTCCACGTCCACGGATTTCTCTTGTTCAGCCTTGTACAGGTCGAACAAAGCCGAAATCTCCGGCAACAGCAGGAGACGGTCGTTTTCCGCGGCAACATGAATGAAATTCTGTGCCTGTGCATCGAACTTGTCACCGCACACGTCAATAAACGCGGCGGCCTTTTCTGCGCTCGTCAGTCGCGGGGCCTTGAGCAGGCGCTGCATCGTGTCGTCTTCCGACACTGCAGCAGCCAGGCCGAGCATGGCTGACCAATTGGCCAGTTGCTGATGGGCCTGGGCGTGCTCAAAGGCCGCCTTAGCGTAAGGTCGGGCCAACGTGGTCAGTTCTGCCATGATCGCCCTCGCTTAAATTTCAGCGGCCAGTTTATTAACCAGCTCCGCATGCGCGTTTTGATCGATTGTGGCGCCAAGGATCTTTTCAGCACCGCCAACAGCCAGCAGACCCACTTGGGCACGCAGGGCGTCTTTGACACCGTTAATTTCCTGTTCGATCTCGGCCTGAGCCTGAGCCTTCACACGGTCAGCTTCGACGCGGGCCTGATCACGGGCTTCCTCGACGATCTGAGCACCGCGCTTCTTGGCTTGCTCAATGATTTCGGCTGCCTGAGCTTTCGCTTCGCGCAGTTGCTGACCCGCTTTGTCTTGGGCCAACTCCAGGTCGCGAGCTGCTCGGTTGGCAGCGTCCAGTCCATCCGCGATCTTCTTCTGACGTTCTTGCAATGCCGCGATGACCGGAGGCCACACGAACTTCATGCAGAACAGCACAAAAATGAAGAACGCAACGGACTGACCAATCAGGGTTGCATTAATGTTCACGCCAACACCTCGCTCGTTCTTTGTCCATCACACCAAACCACTCGAGAATTCGAGTGATTAGCCGGCGATTTGACCAACGAAGGGATTAGCGAAGGTGAAGAACAGAGCGATACCAACACCGATCATGGTTACGGCGTCGAGCAGACCGGCAACGATGAACATTTTAACTTGCAGCATTGGAACCATCTCTGGCTGGCGAGCAGCGCCTTCCAGGAACTTGCCGCCCAGCAGGCCGAAACCAATGGCGGTACCCAGGGCACCCAGGCCGATCAGCAGAGCAACAGCGATAGCGGTAAGACCAACTACAGTTTCCATCTTTCCTCCCGACTTTTACGTCGTATTGGTTAGGTTTTTTAGTTTGAAGCGGTAAAACAAAATCGTTTGGTACAGCTGCCCTTGCGGACTTTTTCGACCCTCCCCCATACCGGCGAAAGGGTCATCAGACACGCCAGGCGGTCTTAATGGTTATCTTCGTGAGCCATCGACAGGTAGACGATGGTAAGCATCATGAAGATGAACGCTTGCAGGGTGATGATCAGGATGTGGAACACAGCCCACGCCCATTGCAGCACCACGCCCAGGCCGCTGAGCCAGAGCAGGCCGCTGCCGAACATCACGGCAATCAGGATGAACACCAGCTCGCCGGCGTACATGTTGCCGAACAGACGCAGGGCCAGCGAGATTGGCTTGGCAATCAGGGTGACGAATTCGAGCAGGAAGTTGACCGGAATCAGCAGGATCTGAACGAAGATGTTCTTGCTGCCGAACGGGTGCAGGGTCAGCTCGCCGAGGAAACCGCCCAGGCCCTTGACCTTGATGCTGTAGAAAATGATCAGGGCGAACACGCTGAAGGCCATGGCCAGGGTCGCGTTCGGGTCGGTGGTCGAAACGGCACGGAACGGAATGTGCGGATCACCGGAGATCAGGATGGCCAGCTGTGGAATCCAGTCGACCGGGATCAGGTCGACGGCGTTCATCAGGAAGACCCAGACGAAAATGGTCAGCGCCAGCGGGGCGATCACCGGGCTGCGGCCGTGGAAGCTGTCCTTGACGCTGCCGTCGACGAACTCAACCAGCACTTCTACGAAGTTCTGCAGGCCGCCAGGCTGGCCGGAAGTCGCCTTCTTGGCTGCCATGCGGAACAGGAATACGAACAGCAGACCCAGTGCGACCGACCAACCCAGGGTGTCCAGGTGGAAAGCCCAGAAGCCCATTGCCTTGGCTTCTGCTGCGGAATGGGCAAAGCCCCAACCGCCGTCTGGTAGTTGACCGAAGGTCAGGTTCTGCAAGTGGTGCTGGATATAGCCCGAAGCGGTTTCTGCTGCCATGGTTGCCTCAAACGCCCTAAGGTCTCGAAAGTCTTATATTCATCAGCAGGGGCGCGAACCAGCTGACCAACTGGGTCAGCAGAAAGACACCGAAGACTGCTAACGGCGCCAATGGCTTCACTCCTGCAAACGTCAGTGCAAAAAGCACTGCCGTCAAAATCAATTTGCCTGCCTCGCCAGCGTAGAACGACTTGACGATGGCCTGCGCTGCCCTGGCTCCCGTGTAACGAAAAGCCTTCCAGGCGAAATACACATTCGGCAGCCAGGCAATCAGCCCTCCGCAGAGTGCCGAATATCCACTGACCGCCCCGTGCCACTGCCACAACGCCAAAGTTGCCAGCAGAAACACGACACATTGAGCCAACAGTACCGGAAAAACCGCCCAGCGATGGAAAGGCAAGCGGTTTGGCGTGCGGGTTTCCATCACAACTGCTCCTCGAAAGTCGACCAACCAGTCAGCTATGACTTGGCATAATTTGTGCCGACAAAATGCGCGCAGAGTATAGGGGCGGTTTAACCCCTATTCAACTGCCGGGTAGTGATTTCCGACTGCGCGCTACAAAAGGAATTGTTTCAGCGGATGTGAGCAAGGACACCTTGCAACTCATCTAATGAGTTGTAACGGATAACTAACTGGCCCTTGCCCTTGTTACCGTGGCGAATCTGTACTGCCGAGCCCAGACGCTCTGCCAGACGCTGTTCAAGGCGGGTGATGTCCGGATCCGGCTTGGCCGGTTCCGCGGCCTCGGGTTTACCGTTGAGCCACTGGCGAACCAGTGCTTCAGTCTGGCGCACGGTCAGACCGCGTGCGACAACGTGACGCGCCCCATCGACCTGCTGTTCATCCGGCAATCCAAGCAGTGCCCGGGCGTGACCCATTTCCAGGTCACCGTGGGACAACATGGTCTTGATCACCTCCGGCAACGAGATCAGGCGCAGCAGGTTGGCCACGGTTACCCGCGACTTGCCCACGGCGTCGGCGACCTGTTGCTGGGTCAGCTGGAACTCCTGCTGCAGGCGCTGAAGGGCGATGGCCTCTTCCACCGGGTTGAGGTCTTCGCGCTGGATGTTCTCGATCAGGGCCATGGCGATGGCCGCTTCATCGGGCACGTCGCGGACCATGGCCGGGATAGTGTCCATGCCGGCCTGCTGGCTGGCGCGCCAGCGGCGTTCACCGGCGATGATCTCGAATTTGTTGTCAGCGATCGGGCGCACCACGATCGGTTGCATCACACCCTGGCTCTTGATCGAGTGGGCGAGTTCTTCCAGTGCCTGCGGGTCCATGTCCCGGCGCGGCTGGTACTTGCCGCGCTGGATCAGGTCGAGCGGCAGGTGTTGCAGTTCCTTTTGGTCGACCTGGACAGCCTGCTCTTCGAGCGCGCTGACGGTCGGACCACTGAGCAGTGCATCCAACCCACGTCCGAGACCCCGTTTCTTAACGGCCATGCGGATTCCTTAAGTTGTCTGTGCAGTGCGGGTTTGACGACGTTGGCGACGAACCAGTTCCCCGGCCAGGGCCAGGTACGCCAGGGCGCCACGCGATTGCTTGTCGTAGGCCAGGGCCGGCATGCCGAAGCTCGGGGCCTCGGCCAGGCGGATGTTGCGTGGAATCACGGTGTCGTACAGCTGGTCGCCGAAGTGTTCCTTGAGCTGCGCGGACACATCATTGATCAGGCTCAGGCGCGGGTCGTACATGGTCCGCAGCAGGCCTTCGACCTTGAGCTGCGGGTTCAGGCGCTCGCCGATCCGCTTGATGTTATCCACAAGGTCGCTCAAGCCTTCCAGGGCAAAGTATTCACATTGCATCGGAATGATCACGCCATCGGCAGCGACCAGGGCGTTGAGGGTCAGCATCGACAGCGACGGCGGGCAGTCGATCAGGATGTAGTCGTAATTCTCGCGGATCGGCGCCAGCGCGGTGCGCAGGCGGCTCTCCTTCATCTGCATTTCCAGCAGAACCACTTCGGCGGCGGTCAGATCGCGGTTGGCCGGCAGCAGTTGGTAGCCGCCGTGTTCGGAGAAGTGCATGGCCTGGGCCAGGTCGCACTCGCCGATCAACAGGTCATAGACCGAATGTTCCAGGACGTGTTTATCCACACCGCTACCCATGGTGGCGTTGCCCTGTGGATCGAGATCGATCAGCAGCACGCGGCGCTTGGTTGCCACCAGCGATGCTGCGAGATTGATACAGGTGGTGGTTTTGCCCACACCACCTTTCTGGTTCGCGATAGCGAATACCTTAGCCATTCTTGCTTGTGTTCCCAATCATGCCGTGCGGCGCAGTATCAGCAGATGGCGTTGGCCTTGGCAACCCGGAACGGTCAAGGCCTGCTCGCTATCCACTCTGAAATCTGCCGGCAATGCTACCAGCTCATCGGCAGGATGCAGCCCTTTCATTGCCAGCCACTGCGTCTGGGCGTCGCCGAGGTGGCGCGTCCAGTTGGTGAAGTTCTCCATGCTGCTGAAAGCACGGGAAACAATTCCGGTGAAAGGCAGCTCCGGTTGGAACTCCTCGACCCGCTTGTGGATAACTGTGAGGTTATCCAGTTTGAGCTCCAGTTTTACCTGGGTCAGGAAACGGGTTTTCTTGCCGTTGCTGTCGAGCACCGTGACTTGCTTGTCCGGATGCAGGATAGCCAAAGGAATGCCCGGCATGCCACCGCCGCTGCCAACGTCCAGCCAGCGCTCGCTGTGGATAAACGGCATGACGCTGAGGCTGTCGAGCAGATGGCGCGACACCATCTCGTCCGGATTGCGCACGGCAGTCAGGTTGTAGGCCTTGTTCCACTTGATCAGCAAGGCCAGGTAGGCCAGTAGTTGTGCTTGCTGGGCCTCGCTCAGCTCGACACCGAGCTGGCGGGCACCTGTGGACAACTCTTCGGCGTGTTGAGGGGTGACCTGAGAACTCAAGCGCTTTGCTCCAACTCGCGGCCTGCGCCGCGTTTTTTCAGATGAATCAGCAACAGGGAAATCGCCGCCGGGGTCACGCCGGGGATACGCGAAGCCTGGCCCAGGGTCTCGGGCCGGGTCTGGCCAAGCTTGCCCTGGATTTCCTTGGACAGCCCGGAAATACCGCTGTAGTCGATATCGTCGGGCAGGCGGGTATCTTCGCTGGCACGCAGCCGGGCGATTTCTTCCTGTTGCCGGTCGATGTAACCGGCGTATTTGGTCTTGATCTCGACCTGTTCGGCCACCTGCGGGTCGATATGCGAACCGCCAGTGACTTCCATCAGCCCGGCGTAATCGATTTCCGGGCGGGTCAGGAGGTTGAGCAGGTTGTATTCATGGCTCAACGGCGTGCCGAATTTATCGGCAATGGCCTGGCCTTGCGCGGTGTCCGGACGTACCCAGGTCGACTTCAGCCGCTGCTCTTCCAGAGCGATGCCTTCGCGCTTGGCACTGAACGCAGCCCAGCGCGCGTCATCGACCAGGCCCAGCTCGCGGCCTTTTTCGGTCAGGCGCAGGTCGGCGTTGTCTTCACGCAGGATCAATCGGTACTCGGCCCGCGAGGTGAACATGCGATACGGCTCCTGGGTACCCAGGGTAATCAGGTCATCGACCAATACGCCGATGTACGCTTCGTCGCGGCGCGGGCACCAGCTTTCACGGCCCTGGGCGCGCAAAGCGGCGTTAGTCCCGGCAAGCAAACCCTGGGCGCCAGCTTCTTCGTAGCCAGTGGTGCCGTTGATCTGGCCGGCAAAGAACAGGCCGCCAATCACCTTGGTTTCCAGGCTGTATTTGAGGTCACGCGGATCGAAGTAGTCGTATTCGATGGCGTAGCCCGGACGCACGATGTGGGCGTTTTCCATGCCGCGGATCGAACGCACGATCTGCAACTGCACATCGAACGGCAAGGATGTGGATATCCCGTTCGGGTACAGCTCGTGGGTGTTCAAGCCTTCGGGCTCGATGAACACCTGATGGCTTTCCTTGTCGGCAAAGCGGTGGATCTTGTCTTCGATCGACGGGCAGTAGCGCGGGCCGATGCCTTCGATGACCCCGGAATACATCGGCGAGCGATCGAGGTTCGAGGCAATGATCTCGTGGGTACGGGCGTTGGTGTGGGTAATCCAGCAACTGACCTGACGCGGGTGCTGTTCCTTGGAGCCCATGAACGACATCACCGGGATTGGCGTGTCGCCGGGTTGCTCGGTCATTACCGAGAAATCCACCGAGCGGCCGTCGATGCGTGGCGGCGTGCCGGTTTTCAGCCGGCCAACACGCAGCGGCAGTTCCCGCAGGCGGCGCGCCAGGGCAATCGAGGGAGGATCGCCGGCACGGCCACCGGAGTAATTCTGCAAACCGATGTGGATAAGTCCGCCGAGAAAGGTCCCGGTAGTCAGTACCACGGAGTCGGCGAGAAAACGCAGACCCATTTGTGTCACCACGCCGCGTACCTGGTCCTGCTCGACGATCAGGTCGTCGCACGACTGCTGGAATATCCACAGGTTGGGCTGGTTCTCGAGAATCTCGCGCACCACCGATTTGTAGATGGCGCGGTCGGCCTGGGCGCGAGTAGCGCGCACGGCTGGGCCTTTGCGGTTGTTCAACACACGGAACTGGATACCGCTCTTGTCAGTGGCCAGTGCCATGGCACCGCCGAGCGCATCGATTTCCTTGACCAGGTGGCTCTTGCCGATGCCACCGATGGCCGGGTTGCAACTCATATGACCGAGGGTTTCCACGTTGTGGGTCAGCAGCAGGGTTTTTACACCCATGCGTGCAGACGCAAGCGCAGCCTCGGTACCGGCATGGCCGCCGCCGATGACGATCACTTCAAAACGGGAAGGGAAATCCACCACGCACCTCGTGCCTGTTTCGGGAATAGATAGGGATAACGCACAAGTATAGGGACTTACCCCCCTCTAAAGGAACCTTTTGCACAAAATTTAACCAGGCTGTGGATGAGTGGCGTGTAATAGAAATTAAAAGAGAGAAATTTATTAAAGCTTTGTTTTTATGTTTATTCTTAGTCAGGCACCTTTCTGTGGATAAGGTTCTGCAGGCCTTTATTTACCTTATGTACAGAGATTCAAAACCCTGTGGTCTACCGGGGATGAGCACTCTGGATAAGCGCTTTAAGCCTGTGGATGAAATGGCCAGTTACCCACAGGGGTAGTTATCTCCAACCTTGAAGGGCAGTTATCAACGGAGCTGAAGGTGGGTTTTCCACAGGGCTTATTTCAGTGAAGTGTGGATAGGCGCGCAGGAATCAGCGCAGCACGGGCACTGTGGCTGTACTGACCAAGGGAGAGGATTGGAGAAAACTGCTGCTGCAGTCGGGTCCGTTGCAGACCCGACTGTGGATAAAAGCGCTTATTTGCCGATGCAGAAGCTGGAGAAGATCCGCCCCAGCAAGTCGTCAGAGCTGAATGCCCCGGTGATCTCGCCCAGGGCTTGTTGAGCCTGGCGCAGATCCTCTGCCAGCAATTCACCGGCACCAGCCAGAGTCAGCTGGGCGCGGCCGTGCTCAAGGTGCGCACTGGCCTGGCGCAATGCTTCCAGATGGCGCCTGCGAGCGCTGAAGCTGCTCTCGGCAGTCTGTTCATAACCCATGCAGGCCTTCAGGTGCTCGCGCAGCAACTCAAGGCCCATGTCGCTGTCCTTGGCACTGAGGGTGATGGTGACATGGCCATCTTCACTCTGTTCCATGGCAATGGCTTCGCCACTCAGGTCCGCCTTATTGCGAATCAGCGTGACCTTGGCCGGATCCGGACGCAGATCGAGGAATTCCGGCCACAGGGCAAACGGATCACTGGCTTCCGGCGCTGTGGAATCCACTACCAGCAACACCCGATCGGCTTCATTGATTGCCTTGAGGGCGCGCTCCACGCCGATCTTTTCCACATGATCGTCGGTATCGCGCAAGCCTGCGGTGTCGACCACGTGCAGCGGCATGCCGTCGATGTGGATATGTTCGCGCAGGATGTCCCGAGTGGTGCCGGCGATATCGGTAACAATCGCCGCCTCACGGCCCGCCAGTACGTTAAGCAAGCTCGACTTGCCGGCGTTTGGCCGCCCGGCAATTACCACCGTCATGCCGTCACGCAGCAAGGCGCCCTGCCCGGCTTCACGCTGTACTGTGGATAAATTGTTACGCACATCATCGAGCATGTTCAGCACATGACCGTCGGCAAGAAAGTCGATTTCCTCTTCGGGGAAGTCGATGGCAGCTTCCACATAGATACGCAGGCTGATCAATTTCTCGGTGAGGTTATCCACACGACGGGAAAATTCGCCCTGCAGCGAGCGCAAGGCATTACGAGCAGCTTGTGCAGAACTGGCTTCGATCAGGTCGGCGATTGCCTCGGCCTGCGCCAGGTCGAGCTTGTCGTTGAGGAACGCACGCTCGCTGAATTCACCCGGGCGCGCCAAGCGGCAACCCAGTTGTACACAGCGCTGCAGGAGCATATCCAGCACCACCGGACCACCGTGGCCCTGCAGTTCCAGTACATCTTCGCCGGTGAAGGAGTTGGGCCCGGGGAAAAACAGCGCAATACCTTCATCCAGCACCAGGCCATCTTCCGCGCGGAACGGGCCGTAATGGGCGTGCCGCGGCGTCAGCGCTTTTCCACAGATGGCCAGCCCGGCTTGTTTGGCCAGGGGGCCGGAAAGCCGCACGATCCCCACGCCCCCACGTCCCTGGGCGGTAGCGATGGCGGCAATGGTTTCACGCACAGTGTTCATGCTCGAAGGCCTCACGACAAAAACGACAGATAGCAAAACGCCCCACGAGGGGGCGTTTATCCACAGGTTAGCTGGCTAACCCGTCAAGCAGCGGCTTTCTTGGTAGCCTTTTCGATGCTGCGGGTGATGTACCACTGCTGTGCGATCGACAAGCAGTTGTTCACAACCCAGTACAGCACCAGACCTGCAGGGAACCACAAGAAGAAGAAGGTGAAGATGATTGGCATCAGCTTCATCACCTTGGCCTGCATCGGATCCGGCGGAGTCGGGTTCAGCTGCTGCTGGATGAACATGGTCGCGCCCATGATGATCGGCAGGATGAAGAACGGATCCTTGATCGACAGGTCAGTGATCCAGAACATCCACGGCGCCTGACGCATCTCGACGCTTTCCAACAGAACCCAGTACAGCGAGAGGAAGACCGGCATCTGCACCAGGATCGGCAAGCAGCCGCCCAGCGGGTTGATCTTCTCTTTCTTGTACAGCTCCATCATGGCTTGCGACATTTTCTGCCGGTCATCGCCATGCTGCTCTTTGAGGATTGCCAGTTTTGGCGCCACGGCACGCATGCGCGCCATCGAACGGTAGCTGGCAGCCGACAGCGGGAAGAACAGACCTTTGATCAGCATGGTCAGGACAATGATCGACCAGCCCCAGTTGCCGAGAAGGCTGTGGATATGTTGCAGCAGCCAGAAGATTGGCTGGGCAATGAACCACAGGATGCCGTAGTCGACGGTCAGTTCCAGACCTGGGGACAACTCTTTGAGCTTCTCCTGGATCTTGGGGCCGGCGTACAGCATGGTGCTGGTTTCGCCTTTACCGCCAGCGGCAACGTTCAACGCCGGGCCGGTGAAACCGATGATGTAATTGCCCTGGCTGTCTTTACGGGTCTGAACGATGTTGTTTTCAGACTTGTTCGGAATCCAGGCAGTTACAAAGTAGTGCTGCAGCCAGGCTACCCAGCCGCCGGTAACATTTTCTTTCAGATTTCCCTTGTCGATGTCTTTTATCGACACCTTTTTGTAGGGCTCCGAACTTGTCCACAGGGCCGCACCGAGATAAGTCGCGGTACCGGTTGCGGTGCTCGAAGAAGGATCCGAGCTGGCGTCGCGCTTGAGTTGCGCGAACAGGTTACCGGTCCAGGGCTGTGCGCTCTGGTTGTCGATCAGGTAGGTGACGGTCAGGTCGTACTCACCGCGCTTGAAGCTGAAGCGCTTGATGTAGTTGACGCCGGCATCGCTGAACTTCAGGTCAACGACCAGTTGGTCCTGACCATCGGCCAGTTGGTAGCTTTTCTGATCAGCGGCATACAACGGACGGCCAGACGAACGCGCATCAGGTCCGTTGGCGCCAGTCAGACCGCTCTGTGCCAGGTAAGTACGCTCACCACCGTTATCGAACAACTGGAACGGAATGTCCGGATGGTCCTGGCGGCGTGGGTATTTCGGCAGCGTCAGCTGTGCGATGTCACCACCGTTTGGATCGATAGCCAGATCGAGGACATCAGTCTTGACCCGAATCAGGTCCTTGCTGACCACTACCGGGGCAAGTTCTGCTGGGCTGGATTCAGCGTTGGCGCTCGGTACATCGGCGCTGGCGCCAGTGTTACCGGCCTGCGCGGTGTCCGGCAGGGCCGGGGCAACGTTGCTGGCAGCAGTATTCTGAGTCGGCAAGGCAGCCTGGCCATAGTCCTGGTTCCAGTTAAGGACCATGACATAGGACACGATTGCCAGGGCGACGATCAGGATCGTGCGTTTAATATCCATGATTACTCGGCTATCGAAGAAGTACGGGAAGAGGAGGCAGGTGGAACCGGGTCAAAACCACCGGCATTCCACGGATGACAACGCCCCAGGCGACGAACGGTAAGCCACCCGCCGCGTAAAAGGCCATGTGTTTCGATGGCTTCGTACGCATAGCAGGAGCAACTGGGGTAGAAACGACAGTGACTGGCCATCAGTGGACTAATGGCATAACGGTAAAACTGGATCGGAACGAGCGCCAGTTTACGCATCTTGACTGTCTACCCCCACAGAGTCGGTGTTAACCACTGGAGCGGGCCGACTGCGTGCAAGGCGCTTCCAGAGCTTGCCAAAATGTTGGTGCAATTCTGGGTTTTCAATCTCGCCCAACCCTTTGCGCGCGACGATCACGATATCCCAACCAACAAGCGAATGTTGGTTCAGGCGAAACGAATCGCGCATCAGGCGTTTCAGGCGATTGCGTTGAACGGAGAGCTTGACGCTCTTTTTCCCGATCACAAGCCCCAGGCGGGGATGATCAAGACCGTTCTCGCGAGCAAGGATCAGCAGGCATTTCCCTGGAACCTTGCCGGTTGGGGAGTCGAAGACCGCTTTGAAGTGTCGGGGAACAAGCAGACGCTTTTCCCGACTGAAGTCCTGACTCACCACCAGTGCCGAAAAATCAAACTGCCAGGCGCTTACGGCCTTTGGCACGGCGACGCGACAGAACGGCACGACCGTTCTTGGTGGCCATACGGGCACGGAAACCGTGAGTGCGAGCGCGCTTGATGGTGCTTGGTTGGAAAGTACGTTTCATGGCGTGTTACCTGGTTCGTCGACAACGGGCCGGAATGGCCCCCGTTTTAAGAGACCGGCGATTCTAGAGAAAGCAGGGCCGTAGGTCAATTTCCAACCAGCTTTTCCTTATAAACGGAAAATCGGCTTCATTCGGGGGATCGGTCGGAGCGGGCTGACAGGTAGCGAGTAACGGATCTCTTAAACATAGAAAAAAAGAGAGGACTTATTTAAAGCTTTTTAGTGAATCTTGTAAAGCTTATGTGGACGATTTCTGTGGATAACAAGCTGCAGCCCTTTAAATACCTCATGTACAGAGAAAAGAAAGTCTGTCGAGAAGAGGTGCTCTGACTGTGCTGTAGCCTCGGAAAAGCTGTGGATCAAATGGGCTGTTATCCACAGGCAGGTTATCAACAGATTTCGACCCCCAGTTGTGCAAAGACCTCAGGCGTGGTTATCCACAGGGCTTATTCACAAGCCCTAAACGACATTTTGGTCAGTAAACTGCTGATTTATCGCCACCCTCGACGCACCTGCATGTGGATAACTGCGCTGGCGCTGGGTACAATGGGCGCTTGTTTTTGCCTCACCGGCTTTCAACTCAGGGGATATCCGTGTCAGTGGAACTTTGGCAGCAGTGCGTGGAGCTTCTGCGCGATGAACTGCCTGCCCAGCAATTCAACACCTGGATCCGTCCGCTACAGGTCGAAGCCGAAGGCGACGAGTTGCGCGTCTATGCGCCCAACCGTTTTGTTCTCGACTGGGTCAATGAAAAGTACCTGAGCCGTCTGCTCGAGCTGCTGGGTGAACACGGCAACGGTATTGCGCCTGCCCTTTCCTTATTAATAGGCAGCAGACGTAGTTCGGCGCCGCGTGCCGCACCCAACGCACCGCTCGCCGCGGCTGTCGCCGCATCCCAGGCCCAGGCTGCACAAACCGCAGTGGTCAGCGAACCGGTAGCCGCACCTGTTGCAGCACCGGCACCTGTAGCTGAAGTCGAGCAAGCGCCTTCGCGTGACAGCTTCGATTCCATGGGCGAGGCCAATGCCGCTCCGGCGCCAAGTGGTCGTACCGAACAACGCACCGTCCAGGTCGAGGGTGCGCTCAAGCACACCAGCTACCTGAACCGCACCTTTACCTTCGAGAACTTCGTCGAAGGTAAGTCCAACCAGCTGGCCCGCGCTGCGGCCTGGCAGGTTGCCGACAACCCCAAGCATGGCTACAACCCGCTGTTCCTGTATGGCGGCGTGGGCCTGGGTAAAACTCACTTGATGCACGCTGTGGGTAACCACCTGCTCAAGAAGAACCCGAATGCCAAGGTGGTGTACCTGCACTCCGAGCGTTTTGTCGCCGACATGGTCAAGGCGCTGCAGCTCAATGCCATCAACGAGTTCAAGCGCTTTTACCGTTCGGTCGATGCGCTGCTGATCGATGACATTCAGTTCTTTGCCCGTAAAGAGCGTTCCCAGGAAGAGTTTTTCCACACCTTCAACGCCCTGCTCGAAGGCGGCCAGCAGGTCATCCTGACCAGCGACCGTTATCCGAAGGAGATCGAAGGCCTGGAAGAGCGCCTGAAGTCGCGGTTCGGCTGGGGCCTGACCGTTGCGGTAGAGCCTCCGGAGCTCGAAACCCGGGTAGCGATCCTGATGAAGAAGGCCGACCAGGCCAAGGTCGACCTACCGCACGATGCTGCTTTCTTTATCGCCCAGCGTATTCGCTCGAACGTGCGTGAACTCGAAGGCGCCCTGAAACGGGTGATCGCTCACTCGCACTTCATGGGCCGCGACATCACCATCGAGCTGATTCGCGAATCGCTCAAGGATCTTCTGGCACTGCAGGACAAGCTGGTGAGTGTGGATAACATTCAGCGCACCGTTGCCGAGTACTACAAGATCAAGATCTCCGATCTGTTGTCCAAACGTCGTTCGCGTTCGGTAGCCCGTCCGCGGCAGGTCGCCATGGCCTTGTCCAAAGAGCTGACCAACCACAGCCTGCCGGAAATCGGCGACGTTTTCGGCGGCCGCGATCACACCACCGTGTTGCATGCGTGCCGCAAGATCAACGAACTCAAGGAATCCGACGCGGATATCCGCGAGGACTACAAGAACCTGCTGCGGACTTTGACGACTTGATGAACGTCAGCGCAGCTTATTAAAGGCAAGGGACTAGACCATGCATTTCACCATTCAACGCGAAGCCCTGTTGAAACCCCTGCAACTGGTCGCAGGCGTCGTCGAGCGCCGCCAGACCTTGCCGGTACTGTCCAACGTACTGCTGGTGGTACAGGGTCAGCAATTGTCGCTGACCGGTACTGACCTGGAAGTGGAACTGGTAGGCCGTGTGCAACTGGAAGAGCCGGCCGAGCCAGGCGAAATCACCGTGCCGGCGCGCAAGCTGATGGACATCTGCAAAAGCCTGCCCAACGACGTGCTGATCGACATCAAGCTCGATGAGCAGAAGCTCGTGGTCAAGGCTGGCCGCAGCCGCTTCACCCTGTCGACCCTGCCAGCCAACGACTTCCCGACGGTGGAAGAAGGTCCGGGCTCGCTGACCTGCAATCTGGAGCAAAGCCGCCTGCGCCGTCTGATCGAGCGCACCAGCTTCGCCATGGCCCAGCAGGACGTGCGCTACTACCTCAACGGCATGCTGCTGGAAGTGTCCACCGACACCCTGCGCGCTGTCGCTACCGACGGTCACCGTCTGGCCATGTGCTCGATGCGTGCTGATATCGGCCAGGCTGATCGCCACCAGGTCATCGTGCCGCGCAAAGGTATCCTCGAGCTGGCGCGCCTGCTCACCGAGCCGGATGGCATGGTCAGCATTGTGCTGGGCCAACACCACATTCGCGCCACCACCGGTGAGTTCACCTTCACCTCGAAGCTGGTCGATGGCAAGTTCCCGGACTATGAGCGCGTGCTGCCCAAGGGCGGCGACAAGCTGGTAGTCGGTGACCGTCAGGCACTGCGCGAGGCCTTCAGCCGTACCGCAATTCTGTCCAACGAGAAGTACCGCGGCATCCGTCTGCAACTGGCAAATGCCCAGTTGAAGATCCAGGCCAACAACCCTGAGCAGGAAGAAGCGGAAGAAGAAATCAGCGTTGAGTACAACGGTAGCTCGCTGGAAATCGGCTTTAACGTCAGCTACTTGCTCGACGTCCTGGGTGTCATGACTACTGAGCAGGTTCGTCTGATCCTGTCGGACTCCAACAGCAGTGCCCTGCTGCAGGAAGCTGACAACGACGACTCCGCTTACGTTGTCATGCCGATGCGTCTGTAATTTGTCCAGCAGACTCTAGATGTCCCTCAGTCGCGTTTCTGTCACCGCGGTGCGTAACCTGCACCCGGTGACCTTCTCTCCCTCCCCCCGCATCAATATCCTGTACGGCGCCAACGGCAGCGGTAAAACCAGCGTGCTGGAAGCCGTTCATCTGTTGGGCCTGGCCCGCTCCTTTCGCAGTACTCGTCTGACTCCGGTCATTCAGTATGAGCAATTGGCTTGTACCGTTTTCGGCCAGGTCGAATTAAGCGAAGGAGGTTCGAGCAACCTGGGAATTTCGCGGGATCGGCAAGGTGAGTTCACTATTCGCATCGACGGGCAGAACGCCCGTAGCGCCGCGCAGCTTGCGGAGATTCTGCCGCTGCAACTGATCAACCCGGACAGCTTTCGTCTGCTCGAAGGAGCACCGAAAATACGCCGGCAGTTCCTCGATTGGGGTGTGTTCCACGTGGAACCCCGCTTCATGGCCACATGGCAACGCCTGCAGAAGGCTTTGCGGCAGCGGAACTCATGGTTGCGGCATGGTACACTTGACGCTGTTTCGCAAGCGGCTTGGGACCGGGAACTGTGCCTGGCCAGTGCGGAAATAGATGAATACCGTCGCAACTACATCAAGGCCTTGAAGCCCGTCTTTGAGCAAACCCTGAGCGATTTGGTCGAGCTCGAAGGGCTGACCCTGAGCTATTACCGTGGCTGGGACAAGGATCGCGAACTCAGTGAAGTGCTCGCCTCCTCCTTGCAACGTGATCAGCACATGGGCCACACCCAGGCCGGCCCACAACGTGCAGACCTGCGCCTGAGACTCGGCGCCCATAACGCGGCTGACATTTTGTCTCGCGGCCAGCAAAAGTTGGTGGTCTGTGCATTGCGTATTGCCCAAGGCCATCTGGTTAGCCAGGCGCGTCGCGGCCAATGTATTTATCTGGTGGATGACTTGCCGTCGGAACTCGACGACCAGCACCGCCGCGCACTTTGTCGCTTGTTGGAAGACTTACGCTGCCAGGTGTTTATTACCTGTGTAGATCAAGAATTATTGAGGGAAGGCTGGCAGACGGAAACGCCAGTTGCTTTGTTCCACGTGGAACAGGGCCGTATCACCCAGACCCACGACCATCGGGAGTGAAGGCATGAGCGAAAATCAAACGTACGACTCCTCCAGCATTAAGGTGCTGAAAGGGCTAGATGCCGTGCGCAAGCGTCCCGGTATGTACATTGGCGACACCGATGATGGTAGCGGCCTGCACCACATGGTGTTCGAGGTGGTCGATAACTCGATCGACGAGGCACTCGCCGGCCACTGCGATGACATCACCGTAATTATTCACCCGGACGAATCCATCAGTGTTCGCGACAACGGTCGCGGCATTCCGGTCGACGTGCACAAAGAGGAAGGCGTATCCGCTGCTGAGGTCATCATGACCGTCCTCCACGCCGGCGGTAAGTTCGACGACAACTCCTATAAAGTATCCGGCGGTCTGCACGGTGTAGGTGTGTCGGTGGTTAACGCCCTTTCCGAGCAGTTGATCCTCACTGTTCGCCGCAGTGGCAAAATCTGGGAACAGACTTACGTCCACGGTGTTCCGCAAGCACCGATGAAAATCGTGGGTGAAAGTGAAACCACCGGTACCCACATCCACTTCAAGCCATCGGCTGAAACCTTCAAGAACATCCACTTCAGCTGGGACATCCTGGCCAAGCGGATTCGTGAACTGTCCTTCCTCAACTCCGGCGTCGGCATCCTGCTGAAGGATGAGCGCTCGGGCAAAGAAGAACATTTCAAATACGAAGGCGGTCTGCGAGCGTTCGTCGAGTACCTGAACACCAACAAGACCCCGGTCAACCAGGTATTCCATTTCAGCGTTCAACGTGAAGACGGCGTGGGTGTGGAAATCGCCCTGCAGTGGAACGACAGTTTCAACGAGAACCTGTTGTGCTTCACTAACAACATTCCGCAGCGCGACGGTGGTACCCACCTGGTCGGTTTCCGCTCGGCGTTGACCCGTAACTTGAACAACTACATTGAGCAGGAAGGCCTGGCCAAGAAGAACAAGGTTTCGACCACCGGCGATGACGCCCGCGAAGGTCTGACCGCGATCATCTCAGTGAAGGTGCCGGATCCGAAGTTCAGCTCGCAGACCAAAGACAAGCTGGTGTCCTCGGAAGTGAAAACTGCCGTGGAACAGGAGATGGGCAAGTATTTCTCCGACTTCCTGCTGGAGAACCCGAACGAAGCCAAGGCGGTTGTCGGCAAGATGATTGACGCCGCGCGTGCTCGTGAAGCTGCACGTAAAGCGCGGGAAATGACTCGCCGCAAAGGCGCGCTGGATATCGCCGGCCTGCCGGGCAAACTGGCGGACTGCCAGGAGAAGGACCCTGCCCTTTCCGAACTGTACCTGGTGGAGGGTGACTCCGCGGGTGGCTCGGCCAAGCAAGGTCGTAACCGCAAGACTCAAGCGATCCTGCCGCTCAAGGGCAAGATCCTCAACGTTGAGAAAGCACGCTTCGACAAGATGATCTCGTCCCAGGAAGTGGGCACGCTGATCACCGCGCTGGGCTGTGGTATCGGCCGCGAAGAGTACAACATCGACAAGCTGCGCTATCACAACATCATCATCATGACCGATGCTGACGTCGACGGTTCGCACATCCGTACCTTGCTGCTGACCTTCTTCTTCCGTCAGTTGCCGGAGCTGGTCGAGCGTGGCTACATCTACATCGCTCAGCCGCCGCTGTACAAGGTCAAGAAAGGTAAGCAAGAGCAGTACATCAAAGACGACGACGCCATGGAAGAGTACATGACCCAGTCGGCCCTGGAAGATGCCAGCCTGCACCTGGACGAGTCCGCACCACCTGTTTCCGGCGTTGAGCTGGAGCGTCTGGTCAACGAATTCCGTACCGTGATGAAGACCCTCAAGCGTCTATCGCGCCTGTACCCGCAGGAGCTGACCGAGCACTTCGTCTACCTGCCGGCGGTATCGCTGGAGCAGTTGGGCGACCACGCTGCCATGCAGGAATGGTTGGGCAAGTTCGAAGAGCGCCTGCGTACCAGCGAGAAGTCCGGCCTGCTGTACAAGGCCAGCCTGCGCGAAGACAAAGAGCGCAACGTCTGGCTGCCGGAAGTGGAAATCACCTCCCACGGCCTGGCCAGCTACGTCACCTTCAACCGTGACTTCTTCGGCAGTAACGACTACCGCACCGTCACCGCCCTTGGTGCACAGCTGACTACCCTGCTGGGTGAAGGCGCCTACGTGCAACGTGGCGAGCGTAAAAAAGCCATCACCGAGTTCAAGGAAGCACTGGACTGGCTGATGACCGAAAGCACCAAGCGTCACACCATCCAGCGATACAAAGGTCTGGGTGAGATGAACCCGGATCAGCTGTGGGAAACCACCATGGACCCAACCGTGCGCCGCATGCTCAAGGTGACCATCGAAGACGCGATCGCTGCCGATCAGATCTTCAACACCCTGATGGGCGACGCCGTTGAGCCTCGTCGTGAGTTCATCGAGAGCAACGCCCTGGCGGTGTCCAACCTGGACTTCTGATCAGGTGTAGGTTCACAAAGAAGCTGCCAGTTTTAACAAATAGATGACCGGCCGGCCCAGTGGCACGTCTCCTCCGGTCATCGTCAAAGCCCGCGCTCGCGGGCTTTTTTTTTGCCTGAAATTTCTGTGCCAGCCCTTCTCTCCCTAAAGCCGGCAGCCTAGTGAGGAGCATGTTCCATTGGCTCAGGGTCATTTCAAATACTATCCAGACTTACGGGTTTTCCTTGCTGATGCAAGTCTCATTTTTGGCTCAAGCACGGAAAGGTGATTTGGGTTTAGATTGGAGGTTGCTTCTCCTCACCGTGCTCCGTATCCATGTGACTTTAGGGCGTCACGGGAACCCCTTGTTTTCTTCCTCCTCCCTGGGCTCCGCCAGCATCAACGGCCCATATTTACTTGACTGTGAGAGATTTACTACAAAGAAATCATCCACATTTCATGGAACGTGGACGATTGCTTTTTATGTGGTTTCTAGTAGTCAACATTTTTTATCTTTTCGGATGAAGTGGAGTGCATTCAAGCGTGGTACTCCTAGCGCGTGCGCGTTGGACGACTTATCGCTACTGCTTTCAGGGCTAAAACAGAGATTTTTCTTGACTATTGAATGCGCACCGACAGAATAGTGTCCATGATTTATAGAATGTGGACGGGTGGAGAAGAGGCCGTTATGAAGAGTCAAGACATTTTGCTGCTTTTCAAAATGACCAGTCTTCACGCTCAAGAGGAAAACCTATTTGGGCGTATGGAATCTGAATCCACCTCTGAGCTAGTGAAGAATATGCTGAAGCCAGAGATCCGTGGGTTAATGGTTGCCGGCGGTCCGGTCGGTCGGGCGTTGTCTGAGCTACCGGTCAGTGACGAAGACACGGAATTTCGGCCGCAAGAACTCGATGCGCCAATGGGCGACTCCGATCGATGGGAGGGCTGGTCGGATGTGGTGCCGTCGACGCCGGTAACGAGCTGGAACGAAAAATATTCCTTGCGGGCGCTCTCTGCATCGCTTGGCCTCAGTAAAAGTGAAGTCTCTAACGCCATGGTGCGTTGCCGCAATGCCGGACTTCTTACCAATGATTATGAAACCGGCCTCCCAAAGGTGAATTGCCGCGAGCTGCTCAAGATTACCGAGCATGCGCTGAAATACTTTTTCCCCGTCAAGCCAGGTGCGATTGTCCGTGGCATCCCTACAGGCTTTGCTGCGCCAGCCCTTTCGAAAAGTCTAAAAAGTGCAGGCGGACTGATACCCGTCTGGCCCGACCCGCTGGGCAGCGAGCGGGGCCAGTCGATTGAGCCCCTCTACAAGACAGTGCCCGAAGCAGTAAAAAAAGACAGGACCCTTTATCATTATCTCGCGCTTGTAGACGCGATCCGCGTTGGCGGCCCGAGGGAATGTGGCGTGGCTGTCAACATACTGAAGGCAGGGATGGGGTTGAAGTAATATGGCATCGAATGCGGACCATAACTACGAGCTTATCTCGTTTGTGGCTGATGGTTTGGGCGACGAGTTTCTCGCTGAGTGCGCCTTTGTCGGTGGATGTACGACCGCTATGTTGGTTACCGATAGCGCAGTGCTGGACGACATCCGATTCACCGACGATGTCGACCTGGTTATCGAGCTCGCAGGCATTTCTGCCTGGGAAAAGCTCACAATGCGCCTTGCAGCAAAGGGCTTCAAGATCACTGGTGACGATGACGTGAACTGCCGGTTCAGGTTCAACGATGTCATCGTCGATGTGATGCCAAGCGACGCATCGATTCTCGGCTACGCAAACCGCTGGTACGTGGAGGGGCTGGTTCAGGCGGTACCATTCGAGCTTCCTAGCGGCCGGACAATTCGAATCTTCAAGCCAGCGTATTTCTTGGCAACGAAGCTCGAAGCCTTCAGTGGCCGAGGTGAAGGCGACCCGTACCACAAAGACGTAGAGGACATCATCATCCTGCTTGACGGACGCCAAGAGCTATTGGCGGAGGTCAGTGAAGCCAGCGAAGAACTCAGGCAATACATTGCCGCGGGTATCGGCGCCTTGGCAAAACTCAGCGGTATCGATTATGCAATTGAGAGCTCAGGCTCTGTTCGGGCGAACCCTGGGCGTGACAAGCTCATTCATCAACGCATGAAGGACCTGAGCGCGCTCGCATGAGATATCAAACGAGGACCGTAAAAGGGCATGAGCGAGCAGTGAACCACGATTTCGCAGTCGCGGAAATCGATGGAACACGAGGCTTTTTCGTCATTATGGATGGCACCTCGAAGCCGGGCAGCGGCCAGCTTGCTCAAGGCTTGGCTCAGGGTGTGATCAGGGCCTATCAGAGCCGTATTGCCCTGGGCGCAGAGGACTCCAGCCCAGACTTGGTCGAACAGTTGCTCAACAGCATTCTGATGGATATGCACCGGCAGTTGTTCACCAACCAGACTGGAACCACGAGCTACCTGATTGGTGTCGCATCGCAAGGCCAACTCACCCTCGCGTATGAAGGTGATTGCGCCTGTGGGATAGCTGGAAGCGATGGCAAAATCGAATGGCTTACTCCTCCGCACTGCAAAGCAAACTGGAAACGGGACCGAGCGCACCGCGAATTGGCGCTTGATCCTGCACGCAACCTGGTTACCCGCAGCCTCAGGGCAACCCGAGCTCCGAATCCAGACTTTGTACGCCAGTTGGCACCGGCTGGGACTCGTTTTGTCTTCGCCACTGATGGGTTCTGGGCTGAGCTCACTGAATCGCAACAAGCTGCTGCGATCAATGAGCCAGCTGGTGACATTGCTGTTGTGAGCGATGATGTCACTTGGATTGACGTTAGGCTGTGAGGCCTGCAGAGCCAGCTATTGTGTGAATCGGGTACTTTCCACTATCCCAGACGATTTGTGGCCATGTTCCCTCGCCTGAAGCTCGTCGCCTAGTCGTCGTAGTGCTGTGCACGCCGAACTCCAGGTCTTTGCTTCGGCCAAACGTCGCTCAGATAACTGCATGCTCTCCGATTTGATAGTCAGGTCAACGCGACCATTGCTGTAACCCTCGCGCACTACAGAAAGGCCCGGCATGCTCAATGCGGCAGCCAAGAATGCGGCCAGTTTTTCTTCATCATCTACCGTCAAGTGGCGTGCCTCAGCCTCCATTCGCTGCACACACTCCTCGAAGTGACGATCCAGAAAATCATCAGTAACCGTCCGGCCAAGTCATCTACCCAGCCCCGCAAAGCCAAGACATGGTGTGCACTTAAATTTAAGTGGGCACCAGTTCTAGCCTTTTAAGCGGGTATTTCATGCAGCCAACACGCCGTTCCTATTCCAAATCCTTCAAGGCTCAGGTCATTCAAGAGTGCGCCCAGCCCGGCGCTTCGATTGCCAGCATCGCACTCAGCCATAGCCTCAATGCAAACCTCGTCCATAAATGGATTCGGGTACACGCGCAGAAAAGTACGGCGCTGCAACCTGCATTTATTCCGCTCCCCCTGCAACTGGCCGGGGCAAACTCGCACGCAGCATCATCGAATATCTGCGTTGAAGTCCAGCACCCGCGCGGCACCGTCAAAGTGAACTGGCCAACTGAAAATGCTGCTGCCTGCACGACCTTTCTTCGAGACCTCCTGCGATGATTCGCATCGACTCCATCTGGCTCGCGACCGAGCCGATGGACATGCGCGCAGGCACCGAAACCGCGTTAGCCAAGGTGATTGCCGTGTTCGGTGCGGCGAAGCCGCACTGTGCTTATTTGTTCGCAAACCGCCGCGCCTCTCGGATGAAAGTTCTGGTGCATGACGGCTTCGGGATCTGGCTGGCTGCTCGCCGATTGAATCAAGGCAAATTTCACTGGCCTGGCATTCGTCATGGCTCTGAAATGGAACTGGATACCGAGCAGCTTCAGGCATTGGTGCTGGGTCTGCCATGGCAACGTGCAGGTTCTGGAGGTTCGATCACACTGCTTTAACGGCTGCCATTAGCCCATTGACCTATCGCCGCAAATTGCCTGCTCTGGCAAAATCGGCACCATGATTTCGCCCCTCAATCTCGATCACCTGACCCCTGAACAACTGCGCGCCTTGGCGGCGCAGTTGATGCAGCGTGTCGAGACGCTCGACCATCAAGTCGACACACTGGGCAAGACGGTCGAGACCATGGGCAAGAAGATCAACTGCGACCAAACGGTGATCGAGAAACTGACCCACGAAATCGCACAGCTCAAGCGCTTGAAGTTTGCCAAGCGTAGTGAGCAGATAAATCCCGAGCAGGCCAGCTTGCTCGATGACCTGATCGACACCGATATCGCAGCGATTGAAGCCGAGCTTCAAGCCTTGCAAACCGCGCCAGCGGCGACCGAGAAAAAGCAGAAGCCCAAACGCACTGCATTACCGGCTGAGTTTCCACGCACGCTGATCCATCACGAACCGGACAATACTCACTGCCAATGCGGATGCGTCCTCAAGCGCATCGGTGAAGACGTCAGTGAAAAGCTGGACTACACGCCCGGCGTGTTCACCGTCGAGCGCCATGTTCGTGGCAAATGGGTCTGCGATGACTGCGAAACGCTAATTCAGGCACCCGTTCCGGCGCAGGTCATCGACAAGGGTATCCCGACCGCCGGGTTGCTGGCCCACGTCATGATCGCCAAGTTTGCCGACCATCTTCCGCTTTACCGTCAGGAATCCATTTTCGGTCGAGCGGGCTTGGCTATTCCACGTTCAACCTTGGCTCAATGGGTGGGCGCAACCGGCGTGCAGTTACAGCCTCTAGTCGACGCGCTACGCGACGTAGTGCTCGGGTAACAGGTTATCCATGCGGATGAAACACCCGTGCAGATGCTCGCGCCGGGTACGAAGAAAACCCACCGTTCTTATGTCTGGGCCTACGCCATCAGCCAGTTCTCGGACTTGGCGGCGGTCGTTTACGACTTCAGCCTCAGCCGTGCCGGAGAGCATGCTCGCAACTTTCTGCAAGACTGGAAAGGTAAGTTGGTCTGCGATGATTTTGGCGGCTACAAGGCCAGCTTTGAACTCGGCGTGACCGAGATCGGGTGCATGGCCCATGCCCGGCGTAGGTTCTTCGAACTGCACGCCACCAACAAGAGCATGCTCGCCGAACAGGCCCTGCGCTACATCCAATTACTGTACGACATTGAACGCGAAGCACGCGTCCTGGAGCCGGACTTAAGACGCCAAATACGGCAGGAAAAAGCCGTCCCGGTGATGGACATGCTGCATGCCTGGATGATCGCCCAGCGCGATCTTGTGCCCGAAGGCTCAGCCATCAGCAAAGCACTCGATTACAGCCTGAAACGCTGGGCAGCGCTGTCGCGCTACCTCGATGACGGGGCTGTACCCATTGATAATAATTGGGCAGAGAACCAGATCCGACCGTGGGCTCTGGGACGCAAGAACTGGCTCTTCGCTGGGTCGATACGCAGCGGAAAACGGGCGGCGGCGATCATGAGTTTGATCCAGTCTGCACGGCTGAATGGACATGATCCGTATGCTTACTTAAAGGACGTCCTCACGCGCCTGCCGACGCAGCGGGCGAGTGAGATCGGGCAACTGCTTCCGCATCAGTGGGTGGGGGCAGAAACCACGTAAGCCCCCGATGCTTTTAGCTTATAAGGAGGGCGCAATTAACGGAGTAGTCATAACGATGATTTTGGTTGTTGAAGGTATCAGCGCCAGCGGGAAAACCACTTGGTGCGCTAAGCATGGAGGGCAACATGTCATTCCTGAAAACGGCCGTTTTGAAAACGAGCCGGATCGGATAAAGGATCCAGCCGGAGCAGCAGCTTTTTGGGCAGAGCGAAACGTGGATCGCTGGCAAACGGCGCTGGCCATGGAGGACATTTCTTCGTGGGCTTTGTGTGACAGTGACCCCCTCAAGCTCCACTACATTTGGAGTCTTTGGCAGATCGGCGAGGCGAGCGAACACGACTGGCGAATAGAGTTGGACGCCACAAGAGAAACGATCGCACAAGGACGTATTGGCTTTGCTGACTGTTACCTTGTTGGCCGCATAGATCCTCAGCTCGCGCGCGAGCAAGCCAAAGCCGACACCACCCGCCGACGGAGTAGATTCGAGCTACACGTGCGCCTCCAACAAGCTCTGCTGACCTGGTACTCGGCTATAGATGAAGTGCTTCCCGGCAGAGTGCGATTCGGTTTTCCTTCAGAAATGCCGACCTTGAAAAGCCTTGATGGCAGATATGCGGTAGCGGCCTTTGATCAAATGATCGCATCGCTCCCACGACCTATGCACACCTCTTAGCGAGACGAAGTTTTACTAGCAGTGGAAGCGGATCGATGAGAGGGCGAAGTAAAGATGTGTTCGCCATCCGCTTACAATCATCAAACTCTTTCTCTGTTTTTGCCTGAAACAGCTTCCGCAAAACCGGGAACCAATGAACAATGTTGTCAGACTATCACCCACGCATATTTCCCCTAGCATCTTGAAGAGTCCATCGGATTGACAGACGCTCTGCCCAATCGCCTTCCTCTTGGTGTGCAGACGCCAAGCAACTCACCTCGTCGAAATCCATCGATAGGCGGTTCGCAGAGGCGCCCAATTGAAGAAACTCGCGACGAAAAATACCCACGTCGTTGGTAGACAGCACGTTCAAGATTGGCAACAAGAAATTGCTGACCGTTTGATGCCCTCTGTCACACACTGATAGCCTACAAGCTACGAGGTTTGCGACCTCTTCAGCGGCAGAGGCTTCTAAGCGGTGACCGATTCCACACTGGTGGCAAGATTACGGGCTGAGAATGCGCGACTTATAGCCTTGCTTGAAGCGCATGGCGTTGAGTGGCAGCTTCCAGCTGAGCCTATATGTATCCCGGTTGGGGAGAGTAAGCCACCCTCAAACCTTGATACTGACGGCAAGCTCGCTCTTTTCCGTAGCTTGTTCAAAGGCCGCATCGACACCTACTCGTTGCGGTGGGAAGGTAGAGGCGGCAAGTCTGGCTACGCACCGGCCTGTGCCAATGAATGGCGACCCGGAATTTGCGAAAAGCCACGCATCAAATGCAGTGATTGTGGACAACGTCAGCTACTACCGGTGACCGACGAGGTCATTTATCGCCACCTGGCAGGCGCCATTGTGGCTGGGGTCTATCCGTTGCTTTCGGATGATACGTGTCACTTCCTTGCTGTCGATTTCGATGAAGCTGATTGGCGGGAGGATGCACTGGCGTTTGTGCATGCTTGCCGCGCTCTCGATGTTCCCGTGGCGCTGGAAATCTCGCGTTCTGGTAATGGGGCGCATGTCTGGATTTTCTTCGAAAACAAAGTGTCCGCGAGCGATGCTCGCCGTTTGGGTGCCGCGATCATCAGCCATGCTTGCGAGCGCACCCGACAACTATCACTTAGCTCGTACGACCGGCTCTTCCCCAATCAGGACTATATGCCCAAGGGTGGGTTCGGAAATCTGATTGCTCTGCCACTGCAAAAACGAGCCAGGGCTAACAACCACAGTGTTTTTGTCGATGACACGCTGGAACCGTATTCCGATCAATGGGCATTCCTCGCGTCTGTTCGACGGATGAGTCCGGAAAGCATCCAGCCGGTTATCAGTCAAGCGATGGGCAATCGCGACCCGCTAGGTGTTGCCTTTGTCGATGAGCAGAACGAAGCCGAGCCTTGGAAACAACGCGAGCCAACGTCCCGGTCGTTGACCTGCCCTTTGCCAGCGACCCTTAGCGTCACGCAGGCAAACCTGATTTACTTTGAAAAATCTCAACTGCCTCAGCCTTTGGCCAACCAGCTAATCCGACTCGCTGCTTTTCAAAATCCCGACTTTTACAAGGCGCAAGCCATGCGCCTATCTGTATGGAACAAACCCAGAGTCATTGGCTGCGCTCAAAATTTCCCTCAGCATATTGGGATTCCTCGCGGCTGCTGGGATGCGGTACAGGACCTGTTAAAAGAGTACAAAATCACTCCGCAGCTACAGGATGAACGCTTTGCTGGCGTTACCCTCGACGTTAATTTCCTGGGTACTTTACGTCCAGACCAGGACGCGGCGATCCACGCTCTGATGCCACACGACACCGGGGTACTATGCGCCCCCACAGCGTTTGGCAAAACAGTAACCGCTGCCGCACTAATCGCGACGCGTGGAGTTAACACGCTGGTGCTTGTGCACCGCACAGAACTGCTTCGACAGTGGCAAGCTCGTTTACAGACCTTCTTGGGCGTAGGCAAAGAGGTCGTCGGTACGATAGGCGGTGGAAAGCCTAAGACAACTGGGTGGATCGACATCGCTGTGATGCAGTCGCTTTCGCGGAAAGGTGAAATCAGTGATCTGATCAAGAATTACGGTCAGATCATTGTCGATGAGTGCCATCACCTCTCGGCGGTCTCTTTCGAAGCATTACTGCGGAGCGCACCTGCGCGCTATGTGCTTGGGTTGACTGCTACACCCATCCGCCGAGACGGGCAGCAGCCAATCATTTTCATGCAGTGCGGCCCCATTCGGCATACTGCGGCTCGACCAGAAAGCGCTCCCCACGATTTGTCAGTCATACCTCGGATGCTAGCAGGTCCGGTTCCTGTACCTGACGGTGCAGGGATACAAGAGGTCTTCAAAAATCTTGCTGATGACACGGGGCGTACCGCGCAGATCGTTTCGAACGTTCGCTCGGCGTATGAGCAAGGTAGAAAAGTTCTTGTGCTGACACAACGCACTGAGCATGTGGATACTCTAGAGCACGCACTGAAGGCGCATGTCGAAAACCTCTTCACCCTCCATGGACGAATGCCCAAGAAGCAGCGGTTAGCTCGGCTTGGAGAGCTTGAGTCCTTGTCTGAGGACGCGCCTCGGGTGCTTCTTGCTACCGGAAAACTGATTGGTGAGGGCTTCGATCATCCTGCATTGGATACTCTTGTGCTGGCTATGCCTATTTCCTGGCGGGGAATCCTCCAGCAATACACCGGTCGATTGCATCGAGCGCACACTGCCAAGACGGATGTACAAGTCATCGATTTTGTTGATGAGGGCAACGTCGCATTAATGCGAATGTGGGAAAAGCGAAAAATTGGCTACAAGACGATGGGTTACCGGATGGCGGACACTCTGGCCACTATGAAACTGCTCTAGCTAGGGAGCTGGGATCTATGCCTATTCCGATGCTGGGGGACTGGTTATAGTGGCGTAATTTCTTCTGGTGAAAGTCGTTCCTCCATCGTTGGTGTAGGCATCTTTCGGCGTGCTGGGAGGAGGCCTGTGGCTACCTGATTGCTTGATGCGCATTACGCACCCGCCGTCCTTTTGGATTCGGGCTCTGGATTCAGCCAGTAGGCATTTTCAGTAACGTGAGGAGGCTGGTTCGGAAACGACATTTAATAGGGTCAGGAAATCGCAATACGACACCAATTAGGTTTCAGATGCGACACTTATTGTGCCCATGTTCCACGTGGAACCCCCATTCAACCGTGGGTAGCCAGGACAATTAATGTGCCCATCGACATCAGGTGTAGGTTACAGAAAAGCAACATCATCAAGCCCGCTCACGCGGGCTTTTTTTGGCGTTGATTTCCATGTTTTAAGCTGCTCGGATCAGCGCTCACCTTCCTCGTCCTTTACTTCGCTCCAACTGCTGTCGGGGTCGAAACGCGTAATCGCAGCAGCTTGCTTGGCGCTGTCACGGCCGAGGTCTTTCTCGAACAGTTCGCCGTCGTGGCTGATCATGAAGCTCGTCACGCCAGTGTCGCCGTAGTCCGCTGGCCAGGCGATCACGGCAAAACCGCGCGTCATGCGATCGCCAATCATGTAGTCATAGGCGCCGCCCGGCGCCGAAGGGCCTTGGCCAGTGAGGATGCGATAGTGGTAGCCGTGCCAGTCGTCGCCAGTCGCGGTATCTCCAAAAAGCGGTCCGAGCGGACTTTCTTCGACACCGCCCTCTTCCGGCCAGTACAGGCCGTCGAACTGCCCGTCGCTACTGATGAACTTCTGCGCGTATTCGAGGACCCCATCGTCATTGCGATCAATCTCGGCGTAATCCATCTGCGCGTCGTGATAGGCACGTGCCGCTTGAATTGTCGCCAGTTCGTCGCGTCCGATGCGGCGCTGGCGGATTTCTTCGGCGCCGGCTTTGGTGTCGAATGTCCAACCGCTAGCGCTGTGCTTGATGGGAATTGGCAAGACCCAGGGCGTGTCGCCGACGACCAGATGTGTACGTTCCGGGCTGTTGGACTGAAACTGATGTTTTTGCTTGTAGAGGGCGAGAAAGGTATCAACATCTTTACGATCGACGTTTTTGGTCGGGATGTAACTCTTCCAGTCTTTGCCGAGCAAGTTCGCCAACTGTTGGCTATCGGCCTTCTCGCTACCAAGCGCCTGCACCAGTGCTTCGGCGGCGGCCTCCGGGTTTGGGAAATGTTTCTGGGCGTAGCTGCTGGACGTCCAGCACAGCAGCAGAACCAGCACAATTCGGCTCGCAGCATTCATGACTGACTCTCCTCTCAACGGCGACGGCCGCCACCGCCGGATTGCATCCGCACGGGTCGTTGTACCTGGTGGCCCGCAGCGGCTGCAGATGGTCGGCTGGCGCTGCGTTGGCTGACCTGGCCACGATTGCTCGCGATGCGTGACTGCGAAGGGTTGCGCACACCGGCCAACGCATTGTTGCGCGGTGCCTGGGCGCTAACATGTTGCTGACGGGCTTGCTGGCGTACTTGTTGGTTGCGCCCCGTCTGCTGAGGCTGGCGGCTCTTCTGTGGCGCCTGTGCCCGCTGGCGGGCCTGACCGTCATTTTTCAGTTGGCGGTCGGCACTCTGCGCCCGTTGGCGGGCTTCAAGGTTGCTGGTTGCCGGTGCTTCGATGCCGCGCTGTGCCAGGGTTTCACGGGCTCGCGCGCGATCTTCGACCCGGGCCGGGGTGTCACCGCGGTAGGCTGTGCGTTCTGCACTGCCGGGTAAGCGTCTGTCGAACTGGGCTCGACTGGCCTGGTCGCGGTACGGGACGCCGTCGCGATACGCAGGATTATGGCGCCAGGTGTTCTGGTTGGCATCGAGCCTGCGGTTGACGTTGTTGATATTGTTGTAGCGATTGACGTTGATATCGACATCATGATCATCCCAGTCGCAATCCCCCCACAGTGAATTGACGATCGCCACGCCAGCACCGAAAGCCAGGCCGGAGGCTAACGCCGTGCCAATGGCATACCCTGGTGGCGGCGGATAATACGCCGGTGGGTAGGAAGGCGAGGACCAACTGCCGTACACCACGGAGGGGTTATAGCTTGGGACGTATACAACCTGCGGATTGGTCGGCTGGATAACGATGGTCTGTGCCGGCGCGGCACCTTGCACCACCGTGGTCGTGCCGCCTGTGGGCGCGTTTGCTGGTTGTACGACAACGGTCTGTTGATCGTTGGACTCGAGGTGGCCGGCAGCCTTGGCCTTGGCGCGCAGGCGTTGAACCGAATTCATCACCGCATCGGGCTGAGCGAGAAAGGCATCGCCCACTCGCTGCACCCAGACCGGGTCCTGGCCAAGTGTCGCCAGCACCTGCGGAAAAGCCACCAAGGATTGCACGCTGGGGTCCCAAGGCTGGTCGGCGACCTGCTTGACCGCGGCATCACCGCTGACGTTCGGATGCGCCTTGGACCAGGCAACTGCGTCGGCGACATTGCCGGGATAAGTGGTGGCCATCAGCACCTGAGCGAGTAACGCGTCCGGATACAACGCTAACGGTGCAAGCATCTGATCAAGCTGTTCGGTGCTGAACACCGCCTCGCTTGGCGCCGTCGGAGCAGCCGGTGCAGTCGGTGCAGCCGGAGCAGCCGTTGCGGGCGCGGTGCCCGATGCCCTAGGTTGCGCATCCTCGTCGGAACAGGCAAGCAGCGCGAGCGTGGCGATGGTGAGCAGGATCGCCCTGTGAAGGTAGGCAGACATGACGATGCTCCTGTAGCAGAAAAGACAGAGCGGTACCTCAGACGCCTTGGCACCTGCTTTACCGACTCGGTACTCGACGCATGGAAAGCGATCCGCAGCGGGTGAGCAGTTTCAGCGTAGAAGAAAAAGCCGGGGTCTGTAGTTTCTGCGCCAGGCTCAAAGCCCGAGTTCGCGCAGGCGACGGTACAAGGTGCGTTCACTCATGCCCAGGTGGCGCGCCAGCTCGCTGCGTGACCCATTGAAGCTGTCCAGGGCCTGGGCCAGTTGCCCGAGGTTGTCTTTGCTGCGGCGGCTCATGCCTGGCGTAGGTTCAAGTACCGAACCCAGTTCTGCGGGCAGATGTTCGGCGCGAATCAGTCCGTCATCGGCGAACAGCCGCGCCCGCTCAAGGATATTGCGCAGCTCGCGAATATTGCCGGGATAGGCGTACAAGCTCAGCCGATCCATGGCGTGTGGGTCGACCTGAGGAGCCGACGCCCCTGCCATTCGTTGCAACAGGCTCTCGATCAACAACGGCAAATCATCGACCCGCTCACGTAATGCCGGCAGGCGGATCGGAAAGCCGCTGATGCGGTAGTACAGGTCTTCACGGAAGGTACCCGCCGCGGCCATTTCCTTGAGCGGTTTGTGGGTGGCCGAGACCAGCCTGAAATCGGAGTGAACCGTGCGCAAGCTGCCAACCGGGCGAAAGCTTCCGGATTCGATCAGACGCAGCAGTTTGACCTGCATCGCCAGCGGTACTTCGCCGATTTCATCGAGGAACAAGGTTCCGCCATGGGCCGCTTCCGCCAGGCCGATCTTGCGCTGATGAGCGCCGGTGAAGGCACCCTTCTCGTAGCCGAACAATTCACTCTCGAACAACGACTCGGTGAGGCCGGTGCAGTCGACCACCACCAGGGGGCCGCTGGCTCTTGGGCTGCCCAGATGCAATGCACGGGCAAACAGTTCCTTACCGGTACCGGATTCACCTTGCAGCAGCACCGGGATTTGCGCGGGGGCAGCACGTTGCAGGCTGGCCAAGGCTTCCTTGAACGCTGGTGAGCGCCCGACCAGCCCTTGTTGCTGAGGTTGGGCGGAAGCGACGGTGATGCTGGTGAGTCGTTCGACGAAAGCCACCACCTCACCCAGCTCATCAAGGATCGGCCGTAACTCGACATCCACATGCTCAGGCCCGCGCGGGGTGTGGTGCACATGCAGCACGCGCTCGGGCAACCGGCTGTCCCAGGCCTTGCGCATCGGGCAGTGTTCACCGGCCTGGTCGCAAGGCACGGCATAGTGGTGGGAGACTCGGTGACACTTGGCGCCAATAGGCGGCTGGCCATCGATGCCGAACTGGCGTCGGTAGGCGCCGTTGGCGGCAAGGATGTTGTAGTCGGTGTCGAGCACGATGGTCGGCTGGGCGTCGTGTTCGAGGTAGGACACCAAGGCCTGCACGGCAGGATGAGGAGCAACAGCGGAAGAGAAGGACATGGCGACACCTGGGCAAGCTCGGGCAAAGCTTAACTGAAGCTGCCAGGGACTGCCAAAAACTGCCAGGTGCTGCCATGTCACTGCCAACTATGCTGTCAGTCTGGCAGCGATTTTCTCTGCGCAGCCCGCAAACATTGGGAAACAGCCTACCTGTTCAGTGGCACATATCTTGATGACAGCCTGCCCATTGCCAGTAAGGCTTGATACCTGGCACCTGTGATGAATTCGGAGCGTAGTAGATGATCATCGGCGGCAACTTGTATGTGGAGGCACTGTTCGACAGTGTCACCTCGACCATCAGCTATTTGCTGATGGACCGGAGCAGCGGCGACTGTGCCTTGATCGACAGTGTGCTGGATTACGATCCGAAGTCCGGGCGCACCAGCAGTGCTTCGGCAGACAAGCTGATTGGTCGGGTGGGCGAACTGGGCGGCAAAGTTCAGTGGATTCTGGAAACCCACGTACACGCCGATCACCTGTCTGCGGCGGCTTATCTCAAGCAGGCCCTGGGCGGCCAGATTGCCATTGGCAGCCAGATCACCCAGGTGCAGAAAGTCTTCGGCGCGCTGTTCAATGCCGATGGAGGCTTCGCCCGCGACGGCAGCCAGTTCGATGTGCTGTTCGACGATGAACAACCCTTCACTATCGGCACCCTGCTGGCGCGAGCCTTACACACCCCTGGGCATACACCGGCGTGTATGACCTATGTAGTGGAGGTCGACGGGCAAAGCATCGCCTTTGTCGGCGACACGCTGTTCATGCCCGATTACGGCACCGCCCGTTGCGACTTCCCTGGCGCCAGTGCGCGCACTTTGTATCGCTCGATCCAGCGCATCCTTGCCCTGCCCGCCGAGACGCGCCTGTTCATGTGCCACGACTACCTGCCGGGTGGCCGCGAACTGCGCTACATGACCACGGTGGCCGAACAGCGCGCCAGCAACATCCACATCCGTGAAGGCATCAGCGAAGACAGCTTCGTCAGCATGCGCGAAGCCCGCGACGCCACCCTGGAGATGCCGGTGCTGATCCTGCCTTCGGTGCAGATCAACATGCGCAGCGGCCAGTTGCCCGAACCTGAAGACAACGGAGTGCGCTACCTGAAGATCCCGCTCAACGTGCTCTGAGCTTCACCCAAGAATTATTATTAGAAGGACCCTGCCATGCATGCTCAACCCTCCCCTGCCGAGGTGCCGAAAGGCGACCACCATAAAGTGCTGATTGTGGGTGCCGGTGCTGCCGGTATCGCCGCCGCCTCCAGCTTGATCTGCCGCGACCCTTCGCTGGATGTCGCGATCATCGACCCTGCCGATGTGCATTACTACCAACCGGGCTGGACCATGGTCGGTGCCGGAATCTTCCAGGCGCCTTCGACGGCGCGCACCATGGCCTCGACCATTCCCGGCGGTGTGCAGTGGATCAAGGCGCGAGTCGAGACCTTTGACCCGCAGGCACAAACGGTGACGCTGAATGACGGCCGGCTGCTCAGTTACGAACAGTTGGTGGTGTGCCCGGGGCTGAAGCTCGACTGGGATGCCATCGAAGGCTTGAGCGAGACCCTCGGGCGCAACGGCGTGACTTCCAACTACCGCTACGACCTGGCGCCCTACACCTGGCAACTGGTGCAGAACCTGCGTGAAGGCCAGGCGCTGTTCACCCAGCCACCGATGCCGATCAAGTGTGCCGGCGCGCCGCAAAAGGCCCTGTACCTGTCGTGTGATCACTGGCTGCGCAACGGTCGGTTGGGCAACATCCAGGCGCAGTTCTTCAATGCTGGTGGCGTGCTGTTCGGGGTGCCCGACTATGTTCCGGCACTGATGGAGTACATCGACAAGTACGCGGTAGACCTGCAATACGCTCATCGCCTGGTGGCGGTCGATGGACCAGGCAAGCGCGCCACCTTTGTGCGCACGCTGCCCGATGGCAGCAGCGAAACCCGGGTGCAGCCTTTCGACATGCTGCATGTGGTGCCGCCGCAGGTTGCGCCCGATTTCATTCGCAACAGCCCGCTGGCTGACCAGGCCGGCTGGATCGATGTCGACCCGGCTACCCTGCGTCATAAACGCTATAGCAACATCCACGCTCTGGGCGATGGCATCAACACCACCAACGCCAAGACTGCGGCAGCTGCACGCAAGCAAGCGCCGGTGGTGGCCAACAATGTGCTGGTGGCATTGGGGCGTCTGCCCAACCTCGCCCACTATGATGGTTATGGCTCCTGCCCATTGACCGTCGAGCGCGGCAAGATCGTCCTCGCCGAGTTCACCTATGGCGGCAAGCTGGCGCCGAGTTTCCCCCGTTGGCTGCTCGACGGTCGCCGGCCGACGCGCCTGGCCTGGCTATTGAAGGCGCAGATCCTGCCGCCGCTTTACTGGCGTTGCATGCTCAAGGGCCGCGAGTGGCTGGCCAAGCCCCGGGCTGCCGCCGAGGGCCTGCGGTGATCGAGCATCAATTTCTTGCTGCAGGGTTGGGCGCGATCATTGGTGCGGTGCTGGCGCTGACCGGTGCCGGCGGCGGCATCCTTGCCGTGCCCTTGCTGGTATTCGGTCTGGGGTTGTCAATGGTCGAGGCGGCGCCAGTCGGTTTGCTGGCCGTCGGCATGGCGGCGGCGGTGGGTGCCTTGTTGGGCTTGCGCCAAGGTCTGGTGCGTTATCGCGCGGCATTGTTTGTGGCGTTGATCGGTATTGCGATTGCGCCCTTCGGCTTGATGCTCGCCCATCGCTTGCCAAACGGGCCGTTGGCACTGACCTTTGCCCTGGTGCTGGTCTACGCCTGTGCACGCATGCTGCTCAAGGCCCACCGCGAACTCCGTGGCCAGCCGCCATTAGGCCAGCGCATGGTAATGCCTTGCGTGCTCAACCCCTTGCAGGGGCGCCTGCGCTGGACCCTGCCCTGCGCCCGCGCCCTGGCTTTTACCGGCGCGTTGTCCGGTTTGCTGTCGGGGTTGCTCGGTGTTGGCGGCGGCTTTGTGATAATCCCGGCGCTGAGCCGCTACACCAACCTGGACATGAAGAGCATCGTTGCCACTTCACTGGCGGTGATCGCCCTGGTGTCGACCGGCAGCGTAGTCAGCGCCACCATTGGTGGCGTAATGCATTGGTCAGTGGGCGCGCCGTTTGCCGGCGGTGCGGTGCTCGGGCTGCTGCTGGCGCGTCAGGTCGCCAGCAAACTGGCCGGGCCACGCTTGCAGCAGATGTTCGCGGGTGTGGGTATCTGCGCGGCGTTGCTGCTGGCAGTCAAAACCCTGGGTAGCTGATGCCCTACTCCGCCAGCAAGGCATCCTGCTCCTGCGCGCACAGGGCCAGGAGAAAATCCCAGACCACGCGCAGGCGCACCGACTTGTGCAGCTCACGGCGGGTACAGATCCAGTAGCTGCGCTGGATGGTCTCGCTGGGCAGCACCCGCACCAGCGCCGGATCGTGCCGGGCCATGTAGTTGGGCAACACGGCAATGCCCAGGCCGGCGCGGGCCGCCTGCTGCTGGGCGATCACGCTGGTACTGCGAAACACCACGTTGGGCGCCCGGCAGAAGCTGTTCAAAAACAGCAGCTCCTGGCTGAACAGCAGGTCGTCTACGTAGCCGATCCAGCTGTGCTTGGCCAGGTCTTCACGGTGATTGAGCGCTGGCGCCTGGGCCAGGTACTCGGGGCTGGCGTACAGCGCCAGGCGGTAGTCGGTGAGTTTGCGGGTTATCAACAGGTCGGCGTTGGGCCGCTCCAGGTGAATGCTGATCTCCGCTTCGCGGTTGAGGATGCTGACAAAGCGCGGTACCGCCACCAGCTCCACCTCAAGGCCCGGGTAGCGTTCGAACAGGCTACCCATGCGCGGAGTGAAGAACATGATGCCGATGCCTTCGGTCACCCCCAGGCGAATCTTGCCCAGCGGGGTGATGGCCTGGGTGATCTCTTCCTGGGCCAGCAGCGCGACGTTTTCCATGGCTTCGGCGTGCTTGAGCAGGGCCTGGCCGGAGGGCGTCAGTTCATAGCCCTGGGCGTGTTGAACGAACAGCGCAGTGCCCAGGCTCTGTTCAATACTGTCGATATGCCTGGCCACGGTGCTGTGGGTGGTGTTCAGGCGTTTGGCCGCAGTCAGCAGCCGGCCGCTGCGCTGCAACTCGAGAAAAAACCGCAGATCATTCCAGTCGAACATGCTTTTCCTTGTGAATCAGGTGTTCACGGACGTTGTGTTAAAACGCACAGCACTTGAGTGAAATCTAACGTTTTCATCCCGAAATTAATCAATAACATGGGCTGGGACAAGAATAATAATCAGGCGCGAGGTTGCCCATGCCCACAGCCGATCCTGTCTACGACTACGTGGTGATTGGTGCCGGCCCTGCCGGGTGCCTTCTGGCCAATCGCTTATCAGCCGACCCAGGCTGCCGGGTGTTGTTGCTCGAAGCCGGTGGGCGCGACAACTATCCCTGGATTCACATTCCGGTGGGTTACCTCTACTGCATCGGTAACCCGCGCACCGACTGGTGCTTCAAGACCGAAACGCAACCCGGCCTCAATGGCCGTGCCCTGGGTTATCCACGGGGCAAGGTGCTCGGTGGCTGTTCTTCGATCAACGGCATGATCTACATGCGTGGTCAGGCAGGCGATTACGATCGCTGGGCCGAACAAGGCAATGCCGGTTGGGCCTGGAAGGATGTGCTGCCACTGTTCAAGGCCAGCGAAAACCACTTCGGCGGGGCCAGTGAAGCCCATGGCAACGAAGGCGAGTGGCGAGTTGAGCAACAACGCTACTCCTGGCCGATCCTCGATGCTTTCCGCGAAGCCGCGGCACAAAGTGGCATCGCCAGTGTTGCTGACTTCAACACTGGGGATAACCAGGGCTGTGGATACTTTCAAGTCAACCAGCGCTCCGGCATTCGCTGGAACTCGGCCAAGGCCTTTTTGCGCCCGATCCTCAAACGTCCCAACCTGACCGTGCTGACCGATGTGCTGGTTGACCAAGTGTTGCTCGAAGAAGGTCGTGCTTCTCAGGTTCGTTCCCGCTGGCAAGGCAACTGGCAGAACTTCAGGGCACGTCGGGAGATCATCCTGTGCGCGGGCTCCGTGGGGTCGCCCGGGATCCTCCAGCGCTCCGGCATCGGCCCACGTGGCTTGCTCGAGAGTCTGGGGATAACTGTTCGTCATGAATTGCCTGGGGTCGGCGGTAACCTGCAGGATCATCTGCAATTGCGCCTGATTTACCAGGTTACCCAGGCGCGCACCCTCAACCAGGTTGCCAACAGCCCCTGGGGCAAGCTCGGCATGGGATTGCGTTACCTATACGATCGCAGCGGGCCGCTGGCGATGGCGCCAAGCCAGTTGGGGGCGTTCGTGCGTTCCGGGCCTGAACAAGCTTCGGCCAACCTGCAATACCACGTGCAGCCCTTGTCGCTGGAACGCTTTGGCGAGCCGCTGCACCGCTTCCCGGCCTTTACCGCCTCGGTGTGTAACCTGCGCCCGGCCAGCCGCGGGCGTATCGATATTCGCTCGGCCAACCCTGACGACGCGCCGCTGATCGACCCCAACTACCTGAGCGACCCTGAAGACCTGCGTGTTGCCGCCCAAGCCATTCGCCTGACTCGCAAAATCGTTCAGGCCCCTGCCCTGGTGGCCTTCAGCCCGCGTGAATACCTGCCCGGCCCGGACCTGCAAAGCGAAGAGCAGCTGCATGAAGCCGCCGGGCAGATTGGCACTACCATTTTCCACCCGGTGGGTACCTGCCGCATGGGCAACGGGCCGCTGGACGTGGTCGATGAACAGTTGCGCGTGCACGGCGTGCCGGGGCTGCGAATTGCCGACGCCTCGATCATGCCGCAAATCGTCTCCGGTAATACGTGCTCCCCTACCCTGATGATTGCCGAGAAGGCGGCGCAACTGATTCGCCAGGAAAGGTTATCCACAACCCGCATCGACGAAAAAACCGCAGTACCGACGCCCTGACGCAGGGTGCGTAGCAACAACGACGCCGGACGCAGTCTGCCGGCGTCGACAGTGGAACAACAAGAATAATCACTGGGGCCTGCAGGCCGAGGACAGCAACGATGTCGGATTACATTCAAGAGCAGGGCGCTGCAACGGCGAGCACCAGCCGCCGGGAAGAACGCAAGATCATTTTCGCGTCATCCCTCGGGACGGTTTTCGAGTGGTATGACTTTTTTCTTTATGGGGCGTTGGCGGCGGTCATCAGCAAGCAGTTCTTTGCCGGGGTGAACGACACCACAGCCTTTATCTTTGCCTTGATGGCCTTTGCTGCCGGTTTTCTTGTGCGGCCCTTTGGTGCACTGGTATTCGGCCGCCTGGGCGACATGATCGGGCGCAAGTACACCTTCCTGGTGACCATCGTGCTGATGGGCCTGTCGACCTTTGCCGTCGGCCTGTTGCCGACCTACGCCAGCATCGGTATTGCTGCACCAATCATCCTGGTAGTGCTGCGCATGCTCCAGGGCCTGGCGCTGGGCGGTGAGTATGGTGGCGCGGCGACTTATGTTGCCGAACACGCGCCACCCGGTAAACGTGGCTTCCACACCGGTTTTATCCAGTCCACCGCGACCCTCGGCCTGCTGTTGTCGTTGTTGGTAGTACTCGGTAGCCGTTACATCAGTGGCGACCAGTTCGAAGTCTGGGGCTGGCGCCTGCCGTTCCTGCTGTCGATCGTGCTGCTGGGGATTTCTACCTGGATCCGCATGAGCATGCACGAGTCGCCAGCCTTCGTGAAAATGAAGGCTCAGGGCAAAACCAGTAAAGCGCCGATCCGTGAATCGTTCGGCTCCTGGCCCAACCTCAAGGTGGTGCTCACTGCCCTGTTCAGCATCAACGCCGGACAGGCGGTGACCTTCTACACCGCGCAGTTCTATGTGCTGTTCTTCCTTACCCAGATGCTCAAGATGGACCCGGCCCAGGCCAACACCCTGCTGATCATCAGCGTGGTGATCGGCGCGCCGTTCTTTGTGTTCTTCGGTTGGCTATCGGATCGGGTCGGGCGCAAGCCGATCCTGATGCTCGGCCTGCTGCTGGCCACTGTGCTGTATTTCCCGCTGTTCAAGGCCCTGAGTCACTACGCCAATCCGCAGATCGACGCCGCCAGCCGTCAGGCACCGATCGTGGTGATGGCCGATCCGCAAGGCTGTACCTTCCAGTTCGACCCGGTGGGCAAGGCGCGTTTTGACAGCCCCTGCGACAAGGTCAAAACCTTCCTGGTCAAACAGGGCCTGCCCTACAGCTCGGCCGAGGCAGCCACTGGCGCCGAAGTTGTGGTAAGCATCGGTGAGCAGAAGATCAACGGTTTCGACGAAGCAGCCATGCGCGCAGCCATCGACAAGGCGGGTTACCCGGCGAAGGCCGATCCTGCCAGCGTCAACCAGCCGATGGTGGTGCTGCTGATCGTCGCCATGATCCTGATCGCGACCATGACCTACGGCCCGCTGGCGGCGGTGATGGTCGAGCTGTTTCCCACTCGTATTCGCTACACCTCGATGTCGCTGCCCTACCACATCGGCAACGGCTGGTTCGGCGGCTTCCTGCCCACGGTGTCCTTTGCCCTGGTGGTGTACACCGGCGACATCTTCTACGGGCTCTGGTACCCGGTGCTGATCACCGGAATCAGCCTGGTGGTGGGGCTGTTCTGCCTGAAAGAAACCCGTGATGTGGATATCGACAAGGTGTGAGGATTTGCAGGCACAAAAAAACCGGCGTAAGCGCCGGTTTTTTTATGCCGCGAAAAAACTTATGCACGATTTTCAGAAAACAGTCATACAGAGAAATAAGTAGCTAAATTAATCACTTAGCGCATTTTTCGCTGAGAAATCCAAATACTGTACACAAGTTATCCACAGATCGGTCAGGCCACGCCTTGCGCAGCGTTCGACGCTGCTGCAGGCAGCGAGCCGAGCTCGCGTTGGGTTTGTTCGTTCCAGGCTGCAGCACGGTCGTTGAGCTCGGCAATCGCCCGTGGGCCGCTGCCTTCGGCAAACATCGGGGCGCCAATAACTACCTCGATGGTGCCGGCGCGTTTGCCCCAGCCCTGCTTGGGCCAGAACTTGCCGGCGTTGTGGGCGATCGGCAGTACCGGCAGGCCAGCGTTGACCGCCAACGCGGCACCGCTGCGCGAGAACTTGCCGATCTGGCCGAACGGCACACGGGTGCCTTCGGGGAAGATCAGCACCCAGACGTTCTCCTTGAGCAATTTATCGCCCTTGCTGGCGACTTGCTTCAAGGCTGCCTTGGGATTGTCGCGGTCAATGGCGATCGGCCGCAGCATGGCCATGGCCCAGCCGAAGAACGGCACGTACAGCAGTTCACGCTTGAGCACCTGGCTCAAGGGCGAGAAATAGGCGGAAAGGAAAAAGGTTTCCCAAGTGCTCTGGTGGTTGGAGAGGATCACGCAAGGTTGCTTGGGGATGTTCTCAGCCCCGGTGACCTTGACCTTGATGTTGAGAAACACCCGTACCAACACCAGCGCAAAGCGGCACCAGTAGACGTTGATGAAGCGGTAGCGGGCGCTGAAAGGCAAAAACGGCGCGATAAAAAAGCTCAGGGTGCACCACAGCAAGGAGCTGGTACCCAGCAGCAGGTAAAAAAGAAAAATTCTGATCGCCTGCAAGATCGACATAGCGGCATGTACCGTTGCGGGCTTGCCCGCCTAGTAAAAGTGCGCCTGTTATGCAGACGCGCTATTAGTGGATAAGTTCTCTGGCGATGGCTGCCAGATCATCGAAAATCAGCGTTTTTTCTGGAATTCCCTTGCTCAGGGTCTTCTCGCCTTTTCCGGTTTTTACCAGAATCGGTTGAGCATCGACGGCCAAAGCGGCGTCCAGGTCACCCTTACTATCACCGACAAACCACACGCCGGCCAGATTCACGTCGTAGTGCGCGGCAATGGTGGTGAGCATGCCCGGCTTGGGTTTGCGGCAGGCGCAGCCCTCATCCGGCCCGTGCGGGCAGTAGACGATCAGCCCGACTTCGCCACCCTGCTCGGCCACCAGCGTGCGCAGTTGCGCATGCATGGCCTCGAGGGTCGCCAGGTCGTAGTAGCCACGGGCAATGCCGGACTGGTTGGTGGCTACCGCCACCGTCCAGCCGGCCTTGCTCAACTGCGCAATCGCTTCGATCGAACCCGGGATTGGAATCCACTCGTCCAGCGACTTGATGTAGGCGTCGGAGTCCTGGTTGATCACCCCGTCCCGATCGAGAATCAGCAGCTTCAAGACTTACCCCAGCAGCGAAATGTCGGCCACGCCCAGGAACAGACCGCGCAGGCGGCTGAGCAGGGCATAACGGTTGGCGCGGACATTGGCGTCGTCGGCGTTGACCATCACCGCCTCGAAGAAGGCGTCTACCGGCTCACGCAGCGCTGCCAGGCGGGCCAGCGACTCGCTGTACTGGCGTGCCGCAGCCATTGGCTGGACGGCCTGGTCGGCTTGCTGGATCGCCGAGTACAGGGAGAACTCGTTGGCGTTGTCGAAGTACTTCGGCTCGACTGTGGTGGCGACAGCGCCCTCGGCCTTGCTCAGCAGGTTCGACACGCGCTTGTTCACCGCGGCCAGGGCAGCGGCTTCCGGCAGCTGGCGGAAGGCCTGGACGGCCTGCACGCGCTGGTCGAAGTCCAGGGCCGAGCCTGGCTTGAGGGCACGCACCGACAGGTAGGTGGCAACGTCGATGCCTTCGTCTTCGTAACGGGCACGCAGACGATCGAAGACGAACTCCAGCACCTGCTCGGCGAGGCCTGCGGCCTTGACCTTGGCACCGAACTGGCTGACGGCGAAATTCACCGCTTCGTTCAGGTCCAGGTCCAGCTGCTTCTCGATCAGGATGCGCAGCACGCCCAGCGCTGCGCGACGCAGGGCATAGGGGTCCTTGCTACCGGTCGGGAGCATGCCGATACCGAAGATACCGACCAGGGTGTCGAGCTTGTCGGCAATGGCCACGGCCGCGCCGGTCAGGGTCGACGGCAGTTCGGCACCAGCACCGCGCGGCATGTACTGCTCGTTCAGGGCCAGGGCGACGTCTTGCGGCTCGCCGTCGTTGAGGGCGTAGTAGTAACCGGCGACACCCTGCATTTCAGGGAATTCGCCGACCATCTCGGTGGCCAGGTCGCACTTCGACAACAAACCGGCACGCGCCGCGCGCTGGGCGTCACCGCCGATGCGCTGGGCGATGAAGGCGGCCAGTTTGGCAACCCGCTCGGCCTTGTCGAACACGCTGCCCAACTGGGCCTGGAACACCACGTTCTGCAGGCGCTCGTTGAAGCTTTCCAGCGGCTGCTTCTTGTCTTGCTTGAAGAAGAACTCGGCGTCGGTCAGGCGCGGACGCACGACCTTCTCGTTGCCTTCGACGATCTGTTTCGGATCGCGGCTCTCGACGTTGGCCACGGTAATGAAGCGCGGCAGCAGCTTGCCGTCGGCATCCAGCAGGCAGAAGTACTTCTGGTTGTCCTGCATGGTGGTGATCAGCGCTTCTTGCGGCACTTCCAGGAAGCGCTCTTCGAACGAGCACACCAGCGGCACAGGCCATTCAACCAGGGCGGTCACTTCGTCGAGCAGGGCTGGCGGCACGATGGCGCTCCCTTCCTGCTGCAGGGCGAGTTCGGCGGTACGCTTGCTGATCAGCTCGCGGCGCTCGGCAAAGTCGGCCAGGACGTAGGCCTTGCGCAGGTCTTCCTGGTAATTGGCCGGGGCGCTGATGCGCACGTTTTCCGGGTGATGGAAGCGGTGGCCGCGGGATTCGCGACCAGCTTTCTGCGCCAGCAAGGTGCAGTCGACTACCTCGTCACCGAGCAGCATCACCAGCCACTGGGTCGGACGCACGAACTCTTCCTTGCGGGCACCCCAGCGCATGCGCTTGGGGATCGGCAGGTCGTTGAGCGAGTCTTCGACGATGGTCGGCAGCAGGCTGGCGGTAGCCTTGCCCGGAATGTGCTGGGAGAAGCGCAGCTTGGCGCCGCTCTGGTCGATATCCGACAGCTCTACACCGCACTTCTTGGCAAAGCCAAGGGCGGCCTGGGTCGGGTTGCCTTCAGCGTCGAAGGCAGCCTGGCGCGGCGGGCCGTCGAGGTTGACGCTGCGGTCCGGCTGCTGGGTATCGAGGTTGCGGATCAGCACCGCCAGGCGGCGCGGCGCGGCGAACACCTGCTTGTCGGTGTAGTTCAGGCCAGCGGCCTGCAGGCCTTTTTCGATACCGGCGAGGAACGTGTCGCCGAGGCTGCTCAGGGCCTTGGGTGGCAGCTCTTCGGTGCCCAGTTCAACCAGGAAATCTTGAGCACTCATTGTGCAGCCTCCAGCTTAGCCAACACTTCATCACGCAATTCAGGGGACGCCATCGGGAAGCCCAGCTTGGCTCGGGCTTGCAGGTAGCTCTGGGCCACGGCCCGGGCCAGGGTCCGTACGCGCAGGATGTAACGCTGACGCTCGGTCACCGAGATGGCGCGACGGGCATCGAGCAGGTTGAAGGTGTGCGAGGCCTTGAGGACCATTTCATAGGTCGGCAGCGGCAGCTCCAGCTCGATCAGGCGGTTGGCTTCGCTTTCGTAGAAGTCGAACAGTTCGAACAGCTTCTCGACGTTGGCGTGTTCGAAGTTGTAAGTCGATTGCTCCACTTCGTTCTGGTGGAACACATCGCCATAGGTCACTTTGCCGAACGGGCCGTCGGTCCAGATCAGGTCGTAGACCGAATCCACGCCCTGCAGGTACATGGCCAGGCGTTCCAGGCCGTAGGTGATTTCACCGGTGACCGGGAAGCATTCGATGCCGCCCACTTGCTGGAAGTAGGTGAACTGGGTGACTTCCATGCCGTTGAGCCAGATTTCCCAACCCAGACCCCAGGCGCCGAGAGTCGGCGATTCCCAGTTGTCTTCGACGAAACGGATGTCGTGCACCAGCGGGTCGAGGCCGATGGCTTTCAGCGAGCCCAGGTACAGTTCCTGGAAGTTCGCCGGGTTCGGCTTGAGGACCACCTGGAACTGATAGTAGTGCTGCAGGCGGTTCGGGTTTTCGCCATAACGGCCATCCGCCGGACGACGGCTAGGCTGCACATAGGCGGCGTTCCAGGTTTCCGGGCCGATGGCGCGCAGGAACGTGGCAGTATGGAAAGTGCCGGCGCCTACTTCCATATCGTAGGGCTGAAGCACCACACAACCTTGCTCGGCCCAGTAGTTCTGCAGGGCGAGGATCAAGTCTTGGAAGGTACGCACGGCTGGCGTAGGCTGGCTCACGAAATTCACCTGTTTCTAGGGCTGCGAATATAAAGAGCGGGAGTATAACCCGATTCGCGCAGGCCTCTACCCTTGGAGCCTTATGCCACGTTGCTTTTGGTGTACCGACGATCCGCTTTACCAGGCTTACCACGACCAGGAATGGGGTACGCCGCAGCGCGATCCGCGCCTGCTGTTCGAGATGCTGTTGCTCGAAGGCTTCCAGGCCGGGTTGTCGTGGATCACCGTGCTGAAAAAGCGCGAACGCTACCGCCAGGTGCTGTTTGGCTTCGATCCAGAGCGCCTGGCGCAGATGAGCGACGACGAAATCGAAGAGCGCATGCTTGACCCGGGCATCATCCGCAACCGCCTCAAGCTCAATGCCGCACGACGCAATGCCCGTGCCTGGCTGGCGCTGGAAAATCCCGGGCAATGGCTCTGGTCGTTCGTCGGCGGCGCGCCGAAGATCAATCATTTCGTCCAGCGCAGCGAGGTGCCGGCGGTTACCGACGAGGCCAAGGCAATGAGCAAGGCATTGCAGAAGGCCGGCTTCACCTTTGTCGGCCCGACCATCTGCTACGCCTTCATGCAGGCCACTGGCATGGTCATGGACCACACCACCGATTGTGATCGCTACGCCGCTCTGCTGCGCTGAGGGTTACAATGGCCGGCTTGCAGAAAGAGGAACCAGCCTGTGGATAAATTCAAGGGCGCCTTGATGGTCGGGGCGTTGCGGTTGTTTGCCAAGCTCCCCTGGGGCGCGGTACAGCGGGTCGGCGCGGCTATCGGCTGGATCATGTGGAAGGTGCCGAACAGTTCGCGCAACGTGGTGCGCATCAACCTGGCCAAATGCTTCCCGGAAATGGACCCGGTTGCCCGTGAGCAACTGGTGGGTCGGACCCTGATGGATATCGGCAAGTCCTTTACCGAAAGCGCCTGCGCCTGGATCTGGCCGGCCCAGCGTTCGCTCGACCTGGTGCGCGAAGTCGAAGGCCTGGAAGTGCTCGAGGCGGCCCTGGCCTCGGGCAAGGGCGTGGTTGGCATCACCAGCCACCTGGGCAATTGGGAAGTGCTCAACCACTTCTATTGCAGCCAGTGCAAACCGATCATTTTCTACCGCCCGCCCAAGCTCAAGGCGGTTGATGACCTGCTGCGCGAACAGCGTGTGCAACTGGGCAACCGCGTCGCCGCGTCCACCAAGGAAGGCATCCTGAGCATCATCAAGGAAGTGCGCAAAGGCGGTCAGGTGGGCATCCCGGCCGACCCGGAGCCGGCCGAGTCGGCGGGTATCTTCGTGCCGTTCTTCGCCACCAAGGCGCTGACCAGCAAGTTCGTGCCGAACATGCTCGCTGGCGGCAAGGCGGTCGGGGTGTTCCTGCATGCCCTGCGCCTGCCGGATGGCTCGGGCTTCAAGGTGATCCTGGAAGCGGCGCCCGAGGCGATGTACAGCGAAGACACCGAAACCTCGGCGGCGGCCATGAGCCAGGTGGTCGAGCGCTATGTGCGGGCTTATCCGAGCCAGTACATGTGGAGCATGAAGCGCTTCAAGAAGCGCCCGGCGGGCGAGCCGCGCTGGTATTGAGGGCCCTATCGCTGGCAAAGCCAGCTCCCACAGGATCGAGTTTGGCCATCAATTGTGGGAGCCGGCGTTGCCGGCGATGGACCGCGAAGCGGTCCTAAACAATTTTGTCGAGCTTCTTCAGAAACACCGTCATCTCTTTCTCAGCCTGCTTGTCGCCGTGCGCGCGAGCCGCTTCCAGCCCCTGTTCCCAGGCCTGGCGCGCAGCTGCCAGGTCGCCCTCGAGCTGATGCGCCTTGCCCAGCAGCTTCCACGCCGCCGAATACTTCGGGTCTTGCTCGACGCAGCGCTGTAAATGCACGGCCGCTTCGGCGCCGTTGCCTTCATCAAGCCAGGCCTTGCCCAGGCCAAAGCGCAACAGGGCGTTATCCACACCCTTGGCGAGCATTTTTTCCAGTGATTCGCGCATTCCAGGTCCCTCTTTAGAAGAAGCTCAACCCTACATGGAAGAGCTTCTCGACGTCACGGATGTACTTTTTATCCACAACGAAGAGGATCACGTGGTCGCCCGCTTCAATCACCGTGTCGTCATGGGCGATCAGCACTTCTTCGTCGCGGATGATTGCGCCGATGGTGGTGCCCGGCGGTAGGGCAATGTCTTCGATGGCCTTGCCGATCACTTTGCTCGACTTCGAGTCGCCGTGGGCAATCGCTTCGATGGCCTCGGCCGCACCGCGGCGCAGCGAGTGCACGCTGACGATATCGCCGCGGCGCACGTGGGCCAGCAGGGTACCGATGGTGGCCAACTGCGGGCTGATGGCGATGTCGATTTCACCGCCCTGGACCAGGTCGACATAAGCCGGGTTGTTGATGATGGTCATCACCTTGCGCGCGCCCAGGCGCTTGGCCAGCAGCGAGGACATGATGTTGGCTTCGTCGTCGTTGGTCAGGGCCAGGAAGATGTCGGCTTCGGCGATGTTCTCTTCAAGCATCAGGTCGCGGTCCGAGGCACTGCCCTGCAGCACCACGGTGCTTTCCAGGGTATCGGACAGGTGCCGGCAACGGGCCGGGTTCATCTCGATGATCTTCACCTGGTAGCGGCTTTCGATGGCCTCGGCCAGACGCTCGCCGATCTGCCCACCACCGGCGATGACAACGCGCTTGTTGGTTTCGTCGATGCGTCGCAACTCGCCCATCACCGCACGGATGTGTGCCTTGGCGGCAATGAAGAACACTTCGTCGTCAGCTTCGATGACCGTGTCGCCTTGCGGCAGGATCGGCCGGTCACGACGGAAGATCGCTGCTACACGGGTGTCGACGTTGGGCATGTGCGCGCGGATCTGGCGCAGTTGCTGGCCGACCAGCGGCCCGCCGTAATAGGCCTTTACCGCCACCAGCTGGGCCTTGCCTTCAGCGAAGTCGATTACCTGCAGGGCGCCGGGGTGTTCGATCAGGCGCTTGATGTAGTGGGTCACCACCTGCTCGGGGCTGATCAGCACGTCGACCGGAATGGCGTCGTTGTCGAACAGACCGGCGCGGGTCAGGTAGGCCGATTCGCGCACCCGGGCGATCTTGGTCGGGGTGTGGAACAGGGTATGGGCAACCTGGCAGGCGACCATGTTGGTCTCGTCGCTATTGGTGACCGCCACCAGCATGTCGGCATCGTCGGCGCCGGCCTGGCGCAGCACGGTCGGGAAGGAGGCGCGGCCCTGCACGGTACGGATGTCGAGGCGGTCGCCGAGGTCGCGCAGGCGGTCGCCATCGGTGTCGACCACGGTGATGTCGTTGGCTTCGCTGGCCAGGTGTTCAGCCAGCGTACCGCCGACCTGTCCTGCGCCGAGGATGATGATCTTCATCCGCTGTTCCCTTCTCTTGTTATCCGCGCGCGGCGGCGATTTTGATCAGCTTGGCATAGTAAAAGCCGTCATGTCCGCCTTCCTGGGCCAGCAACTGGCGGCCATGGGGCTGGCGGATGCCGGCCTGGGTTGCCAGGTCCAGCTCACGGGCGCCGGGAGTGCGGGCGAGGAAGGCCTCGACCACTTCGGTGTTTTCCGTCGGCAGGGTCGAGCAGGTGGCATAAAGCAGGATGCCGCCGACCTCAAGTGTTGGCCACAGGGCATCAAGCAGCTCGCCTTGCAGGCTTGCCAGGGCGGCAATGTCGTCGGCCTGGCGGGTCAACTTGATGTCCGGGTGGCGGCGGATCACGCCGGTGGCCGAGCACGGCGCATCAAGCAGGATGCGCTGGAAACCCTTGCCGTCCCACCAGCTGGCGGTGTCACGGGCGTCGCAGGCGATCAACTGCGCATCAAGGCCCAGGCGATCGAGGTTCTCGCGCACGCGGGTCAGGCGCTTGGCTTCCAGGTCGATGGCGACCACAGCGTCGAGCCCGGCCTGGGCTTCGAGCAAGTGGCAGGTCTTGCCGCCCGGGGCGCAGCAGGCGTCGAGCACGCGTTGGCCTGGGGCCAGGTCGAGCAAGTCGGCGGCTAGTTGCGCGGCTTCGTCCTGAACGCTGATCCAGCCCTGGTCGAAACCAGGCAGGCCACGTACATCGCAGGCTTCGGCGAGCAAGATGCCGTCGCCGCTGAACTGGCACGGCGCCGCTTCAAGGCCGGCTTCACGCAGCAGTTCGAGGTAGGCATCGCGGCTGTGATGGCGGCGGTTGACCCGCAGGATCATCGGCGGGTGGGCGTTGTTGGCGGCGCAGATGGCTTCCCACTGCTCGGGCCAGAACGCCTTGAGCGACTTTTGCAGCCAGCGCGGGTGCGCGGTGCGCACGACCGGGTCGCGTTCCAGTTCGGCGAAGATATCGCTGCTTTCACGTTGTGCACGGCGCAGTACGGCATTGAGCAAACCCTTGGCCCAGGGCTTTTTCAGCTTGTCGGCGCAGCCTACGGTTTCGCCGATGGCGGCGTGAGCGGGGATACGCGTGTAGAGCAACTGGTACAGGCCGACCAGCAGCAGTGCCTCGACATCGGCATCGGCGGCCTTGAAGGGCTTTTGCAACAGGCGCTCAGCCAGGGCCGACAGCCGTGGCTGCCAGCGCGCGGTGCCGAAGGCCAGGTCTTGAGTCAGGCCACGGTCACGGACTTCGACCTTGTCCAGTTGGCTTGGCAGCGAGCTGTTCAGCGACGCCTTGCCACTGAGTACTGCCGCCAGGGCGCGGGCGGCTGCCAGACGTGGATTCATTGGCCAAGCACCGTGCCGGTGGCGAATTTCTCACGGCGGCTGTTGAACAGGTCACTGAAGTTCAGCGCTTTGCCGCCCGGCAGTTGCAGGCGGGTCAGGCACAGCGCCTGCTCACCGCAGGCGACGATCAGGCCGTCCTTGCTGGCGGAGAGGATTTCACCCGGGGTGCCGGAGCCTGTGGATAAACTCGCGCCGAGCACCTTCAGGGCTTCACCGTTGAGAGTGCTGTGGCAGATCGGCCACGGGTTGAAGGCGCGAATCAGGCGCTCCAGCTCAACCGCCGGACGGCTCCAGTCCAGGCGCGCTTCGTCCTTGTTCAGCTTGTGTGCATAAGTGGCCAGGCTGTCGTCCTGGACTTCACCCTGCAAGGTGCCAGCGGCGAGCCCGGCAATGGCCTCGAGCACGGCGGGCGGGCCCATTTCTGCCAGGCGGTCGTGCAAGCTGCCACCCGTGTCGCTGGCGCTGATCGGGGTGCTGACCTTGAGCAGCATCGGCCCGGTGTCCAGGCCCGCTTCCATGCGCATCACGGTGACGCCGCTCTCGCTGTCACCGGCTTCGACCGCGCGCTGGATCGGCGCGGCGCCACGCCAGCGCGGCAGCAGCGACGCATGACTGTTGATGCAGCCCAGGCGCGGAATATCCAGCACCGCCTGGGGCAGGATCAGGCCATAGGCGACCACCACCATCAGGTCGGGCTTGAACGCAGCCAGTTCCGCTTGTGCCTCGGCATTGCGCAAGGTCGGGGGTTGCAGGACCTGGATACCGTTATCCACAGCCAGTTGCTTGACCGCGCTGGGCATCAGTTTTTGCCCACGACCGGCCGGACGGTCCGGTTGGGTGTAGACCGCTACCACTTCATAGGGGCTGGCGATCAGGGCCTTGAGGTGTTCGGCGGCAAACTCTGGGGTGCCTGCGAAGACAATGCGCATGGAGTTCTCGCTTAAAAAGAAAAAGGCTTGCCGGAGCAAGCCTTTGGGAAGAGGAGATCAAGCTTGCTGGCGATGCTGTTTTTCCAGCTTTTTCTTGATCCGGTCGCGTTTGAGCGTCGACAGGTAGTCAACGAACAGCTTGCCGTTGAGGTGATCGCATTCGTGCTGGATGCACACCGCCAGCAGGCCTTCGGCGATCAGCTCGTACGGCTTGCCGTCGCGGTCCAGCGCCTTGACCTTGACCCGCACCGGGCGGTCGACGTTCTCATAGAAGCCGGGCACCGACAGGCAGCCTTCCTGGTACTGATCCATTTCGTCGGTCAGCATCTCGAGCTCGGGGTTAATGAATACCCGTGGCTCGCTGCGGTCTTCGCTCAGGTCCATGACCACGATGCGCTTGTGCACATTGATCTGGGTAGCGGCGAGGCCGATGCCAGGGGCTTCGTACATGGTTTCAAACATGTCATCGATCAACTGGCGAACGCCGTCGTCGACTTCGGTCACCGGCTTGGCGATGGTACGAAGGCGCGGGTCCGGGAATTCGAGGATGTTCAGAATGGCCATAAGCGTATGAGCTGCACTGTGCGATGAATTACAAACATGAGTACACATAATAAAGGGATTCGGCGCATTCGGCACCTGGCAAAGGTCAGCTAAGGTTTCAGGGTGCTTTTCCACCCGTGGCGCCAAGCCTGAAGGAATGCCGCCGAGGGAAATCCGTCAACCGGTTGTCAAAGTATTATCAACAGAGTTATCCACAGCTTGTTCACGGCTGGCCCAAGCTTCCTGATCAAGGATGATCGTCATGTCACAACCCTTATCGCCGGCGTGTTCTCCCGCCGAACTCGAAGCGCGATTGCGCCTTCACTTGCTGCCGTCCTTGGGGCCGCGGCGTTTTCACACATTGATCCAGGCCTTTGGCAATGCCTCGGCAGCGCTCAGTGCGCCGGCCACGGCCTGGCGTACGCTGGGCGTGCCCGCAGACAGCAGCGATGCTCGGCGCAGCCTTGAAGTACGCGATGGCGCCGCCGCGGCAATGCGCTGGCTAGAGGCCCGCGACCAGCATTTGCTGATGTGGGATGACCCCTGGTACCCGGGCTTGCTGGCGGAACTGGGCGACGCCCCGCCGCTGCTGTTCATCGCCGGCAACCCGGCGATTCTGGAAAAACCCCAGCTGGCGATTGTCGGCAGCCGAAGGGCGGCGCGGCCGGCGCTCGATACGGCTGCGGCCTTCTCGCGCAGCCTGGCCCGGGGTGGTTTTGTCATTACCAGCGGCCTGGCCCTGGGCGTCGATGGCGCCGCGCACCAGGCTGCCTTGGACGCTGGCGGGCAGACCATTGGCGTGCTCGGCACCGGGCTGCAAAAACTTTATCCACAGCGGCACAGAGCGCTGGCGGCGGCGATGATCGAGCAAGGTAGCGCGGTGATCTCCGAGTTTCCGCTGGACGCTGGGCCCGTGGCGGGCAACTTTCCCCGGCGTAACCGGATCATCAGCGGCCTGTCGCTGGGGGTATTGGTAGTCGAGGCGAGCCTTGCCAGTGGCTCGCTGATCACCGCGCGTTTGGCCGCTGAGCAAGGGCGCGAGGTGTATGCCATTCCGGGCTCCATTCATCACCCGGGTTCCAAAGGTTGCCATCAGTTGATTCGCGACGGCGCCTTGCTGGTGGAAACGGTCGATCAGATCGTCGAAACCCTGCAGGGCTGGCAGCGCTTGCCGCCGTTGCAGGTTGACGCCATTGCCGGGCATGAACTGGTCGACCTGTTGCTGGCCGCGCCGCAAACCACCGAGGGCCTGGCCAGCAGCAGCGGCTGGCCGTTACCCAGGGTGCTGGCGGCGCTGACCGAGCTGGAACTGGCCGGAAGGGTTTGCAATGAAGCTGGGCGTTGGTTTGCCCGGCCCGGCTAAGTACACTGCTCACCTGCCTTTATGCGGAGTGAAAGCAATGGTGAGCAGTTGGCGTGTGCAACAAGCCGCGCGTGAAATTCGGGCCGGTGCGGTGATTGCCTACCCGACCGAGGCGGTCTGGGGCCTGGGCTGTGACCCATGGAACGAAGAAGCGGTGGATCGCCTGCTGGCGATCAAGTCGCGTTCGGTCGACAAGGGTTTGATCCTGATCGCCGACAATATCCGCCAGTTCGACTTCCTTTTCGAAGATTTCCCCGAAACCTGGATGGATCGCATGTCTGCCACCTGGCCAGGGCCGAACACCTGGCTGGTACCGCATCAGAACTTGCTGCCCGAGTGGATTACCGGTGTGCATGACACCGTGGCGTTGCGTGTCAGCGATCACCCGGTGGTGCGTGACCTTTGTGCATTGGTCGGCCCGCTGATTTCCACTTCGGCCAACCCGCAAGGTCGCCCGGCAGCCAAGACCCGCCTACGGGTCGAGCAGTATTTCCGTGGACAGTTGGACATGGTGCTTGGGGGAGCCTTGGGCGGGCGGCGTAATCCGAGTGTGATTCGTGATTTGGCGAGCGGTGAGGTTGTGCGGGCTGGTTGAGGTCAATCGCGGGACAAGCCCACTCCTACCGACTGTGTAGGAGCGGGCTTGTCCCGCGATCAATTCACCACTGTTTCAAGGCAGCAACACCGTCGACCCTACCGTCCTGCGCGCCGACAGCTCGCTCTGCGCCCTGGCCGCCTCGCTCAGTGGATAACGCTGGTGGATATCCACAACCAGCTTGCCGCTGGCAATCATCGCGAACAGGTCATCGGCCATCGTCTGCGTGTTCTCGGCGTTATTGGCGTAGCTGGCCAGGGTCGGTCGGGTGACGTAAAGCGAGCCCTTCTGCGCCAGGATTCCCAGGTTGACCCCGCTCACCGCCCCGGAGGCATTGCCGAAGCTGACCATCAGCCCGCGTGGCGCCAGGCAGTCCAGTGAGGTCAGCCAGGTATCCTGGCCAACGCCGTCATACACTACCGGGCATTTCTTGCCGTCGGTCAGTTCCAGAACCCTCTGGGCCACGTCTTCACGGCTGTAGTCGATGGTCGCCCAGGCGCCCAGAGCCTTGGCTCGTTCGGCCTTCTCGGCGGAACTGACCGTACCGATCAACCTGGCTCCCAGGGCCTTGGCCCATTGGCAGGCCAGCGAACCAACGCCACCGGCGGCGGCGTGGAACAAAATGGTCTCGCCCGGCTGCACCGCGTAGGTCTGCTTGAGCAGGTACTGCACGGTCAGGCCCTTGAGCATCACCGCCGCCGCCTGCTCGAAGCTGATGCTGTCGGGTAGTTTGACCAGGTTGGCCTCGGGCAGCACATGCACTTCGCTATAGGCACCCAGCGGGCCGCCGGCATAGGCAACGCGATCACCGACCTTGAGCCGGCTGACTTGCTCGCCTACCGCCTCGACTACCCCGGCGCCTTCGGTGCCCAGCCCGGAAGGCAGCGACGGCGGCGCATAGAGGCCGCTGCGAAAGTAGGTGTCGATGAAATTCAGGCCGATCGCCTGGTTACGCACGCGAACCTGCAGCGGGCCGGGCGCTGCGGGCTCGAAGTCGACCAGGGTCAGGACTTCGGGGCCGCCATGCTGGCTGAACTGGATACGCTTGGCCATCTGCACTCTCCTGAAGCTAGCGGGAAAACCCCTATCGGACGCCTTTGCTTGATCGCCGTCAACTGCGGCCAGCCTGCCGCCGGTGGTATGCTACGCGCCGAATTTGCCTTAGCCCGCTTCCAGGTGACCTGATGACTAGCCGCACCGAGGCCGTGAAAGCCTACCTGCTCGACCTGCAAGACCGTATCTGCACCGCCCTCGAAAACGAAGACGGCGGCGCCCGCTTTGTCGAGGACGCCTGGACGCGTGAGGCCGGCGGTGGCGGTCGGACCCGGGTAATTGGCGACGGCAAGGTGATCGAAAAAGGCGGGGTGAACTTCTCCCACGTATTCGGCAGCGGTTTGCCGCCGTCGGCCAGTGCCCACCGGCCAGAACTGGCCGGGCGCGGATTCGAAGCCCTGGGCGTGTCGCTGGTGATCCACCCGCACAACCCGCATGTGCCGACTTCCCACGCCAACGTGCGGTTTTTCATCGCCGAGAAAGAAGGCGAAGAAGCGGTCTGGTGGTTTGGTGGCGGCTTCGACCTGACCCCCTACTACGGCAACGAAGAAGACTGCGTGCACTGGCACCAGGTCGCCGAGCGCGCCTGTGCGCCGTTCGGTGCCGATGTCTATCCGCGCTACAAGGCCTGGTGCGACCGCTATTTCCACCTCAAGCACCGTGGCGAGCCACGCGGCATCGGCGGTCTGTTCTTCGATGACCTCAACGAGTGGGACTTCGACACCTGCTTCGCCTTCATCCGCGCCATCGGCGATGCCTATGTCGAGGCATACCTGCCGATCATCCAGCGCCGTAAAGACCATCCCTATAGCGCCGAGCAGCGTGAGTTCCAGGAATACCGACGCGGCCGTTATGTCGAGTTCAACCTGGTTTACGACCGTGGCACCCTGTTCGGCCTGCAATCGGGCGGACGTACTGAATCGATCCTCATGTCGCTGCCACCGCAGGTGCGTTGGGGGTACGATTGGAAGGCCGCGCCAGGCAGCGAAGAAGCGCGCCTGACCGAGTATTTCCTGCAGGACCGTGACTGGCTTGGTGAGGCCAAGGCCAGCCACTGAGCCGCTGTGGATAACTTTCCGGCCCTGCCCGACCATGACCCAGGAATCGCCTGAATGGACCAGTACGTTGTATTCGGCAACCCGATCGGCCATAGCAAATCGCCGCTGATCCATCGCCTGTTCGCCGACCAGACCGGCCAGCAGCTGGAGTACAGCACCCTGCTGGCGCCGCTGGATGACTTCAGCATGTGCGCCCAGGGCTTTTTCAAGCAGGGCCTGGGCGCCAACGTCACCGTGCCGTTCAAGGAAGAAGCCTATCGCCTGGTGGATAGCCTGACGCCACGGGCCCAGCGCGCGGGGGCGGTAAATACCCTGAGCAAGCTCAGCGACGGTACCTTGCAGGGCGACAACACCGATGGCGCCGGCCTGGTCCGCGACCTGACCGTCAATGCCGGGGTGCAACTGACCGGCAAGCGCATCCTGTTGCTCGGCGCCGGCGGTGCCGTGCGCGGGGTGCTGGAGCCATTGCTGGCGCACAACCCGGCTTCGCTGGTAATCGCCAATCGTACGGTGGAAAAAGCCGAGCAACTGGCCCGCGAGTTCGCCGACCTGGGGCCGGTGGCTGCCAGCGGCTTCGACTGGCTTGAAGAGCCGGTCGACTTGATCATCAACGCCACCTCGGCGAGCCTTGCCGGTGAGTTGCCGCCGATTTCCGCCAGCCTGATCGAGCCCGGCAAGACCGTGTGCTACGACATGATGTATGGCAAGGAGCCTACGCCCTTCTGCCGCTGGGCCAGTGAGCACAAGGCCGCCAAGGTTCTCGACGGTTTGGGCATGCTTGCCGAGCAAGCTGCCGAGGCGTTCTTCATCTGGCGTGGCGTGCGCCCCGACACCGCCCCGGTGCTTGACGAACTGCGCCGCCAACTGGCGCGCGGCTAATCCTCGAAGCGGATCGGGCAGTGCGCTGCCCCTTCCAGCTTGTGCAACTCCTCGATCACTGGTGCCCGCGCCCGGCGCAGCGTCAGGCTGCCGCCTGCTCGACCGAGGCGGCGCGCTTCGCGATGAAGCATGTCGACCCCGGAATAGTCGATGAAGTTGATCTGCCGTGCATCGATCACTACCTGCGGCCCTTGGCAACGCTGCAAGCGTACCTGCAGGTAGTGGCTGGCGCCGAAGAAGATCGACCCGCCCACCCGCAGCACATCGGCATCACCTTCGCGTGACTGCTGCACCCGTGGCCGCGAAGTGCGCTTGAGGTAGAAGAACAGCGAAGCCAGCACCCCGGCGTAGATCGCTGTTTGCAGCTCGAGCAACAGTGTTGCTGCTGCGGTAAGGGCCATGACCAGGAATTCCGAGCGGCTGACGCGAAACAGCGCTCGGATTGCCCGATGATCGACCAGGCCCCAGCAAATCAGCAGGATGCTGCCGGCCATGGCCGGGATCGGAATATGCGCGATCAGCCCCGCCCCTGCCACTGCAAATAACATTACCCACAGAGCGGAAAACACCCCGGCCAGGGGCGAGCGGGCGCCGGCGTCATAGCTGAGCCCGGAGCGGGTGAAGGAACCGGACGACAGGTAGCCAGAGAAAAGTCCACCGACCATGTTCGACAGCCCCTGGGCTCGGATTTCCTGGTTGGCATCGATGAGCTGTTCGGAGCGCGCTGACAGTGAGCGGGCAATCGACAGGCTGGTGACCAGCCCGAGCATGCCCACGGCCACGGCGCTGGGTAGCAGACGCAAGATCAGCTCCAGGTCAAGCAGCGGCAAGGGGCTCAACGGTGGCAACTGGCCGACGAAACCGGGTACCAGCTGCACATGGCCGAAAACGCCTGGGAGCAGCCAGACCAGCACACTGGCCACCGCCAAAGTTATCAACAGGCCCGGCCAGCGCGGCTGCAACAGCTTCAACGCAATACCCAGCAGCAGCGTACCCAGCCCCAGCAACAACGACGGCCCATCCACTTGCGGGGCATGCGCCAGCAGGTTTTGCAAAGTCTTCAACGCGGTGGCCTGGCTGGGCAGGTCGATGCCCATCAGGTTGGGCAATTGCCCGAGCGCAATCACCAGCGCAGCGCCGAGGGTGAAACCCAGCACCACCGATTGCGAGACGAAGTTGACTAGCGCGCCGAAGCGCAGCAGCCCTAGCAACCACTGAAACACCCCGGCGAGGAAGGTCAGTAACAGGATCAAGGTTATGTAGTCGCTGCTGCCGGCGACTGCCAGTGGGCTGACGCTGGCATAGAGGACAATCGAGATCGCCGCCGTTGGCCCGCAGATCAGGTGCCAGGACGAGCCCCATAAGCAGGCGACTATCACCGGGACGATCGCAGCGTACAGCCCGTACTCGGCCGGCAGCCCGGCGATCAGGGCATAGGCGATTGATTGCGGCAGGGCCAGGATCGCCCCGCTCAGGCCCACCAGCAGATCGCGGCGCACGCTGGCTCGGCTCTGGCGCGGCAGCCAGGCGAGAAACGGCAGCAGTCGGTGGCGGTCAGGCCAGGCCATGAAGGTTCTCTATCGCAGATGGAAGCTGTTCAGGGTGCGATGTCGGGCGCCTGGAAGCAAGCCGCGTCAGAAGACAAAGTTCACATGCTCGCCGTGGTGCAGCTTCAGTTCCAGCGCATCGACCATGGCGGCCGCCACGCGGGCCAGGCGTTGCAGTGGTTCAGCCAGCCCCGGCTCAAGGGTGCCATGGGTCTGGTGAAAATGCTCGATACCCAGGCCGGCAACCTGTTGCGGCGTATTGACCAGGGTCCAGTGTAGCGGGCTGCGCTGTAACAGGTCGACGATCTGGTCGGCGCAGGCCCGTTGTTGTTCATTGTGCCCGTGACTTTGATCCAGCACGCTGAAATCGCCCACCAGCAACAGCCGGCGTATAGTTGTGCGGGACATGCCAGCGATCAGCGCCTTGCTCATGCGCAATTGCGCGGCAAAGTCATCGGGCGCCAGTGCCGGTAGCAGGCAGACCACCGCCGAGCCGCCGGCCACGCTCTGTTCGGCCTGATCGGTGGTATTGAGGCCGCCGGTCTTGAAGTGTAGGCCGGGGCGCGGCGCCAGGGTATTGAGGTTATCGACCACGGCGATCACCTCATGCTGGCGTTTGAGCAGTTCGGCCATCAGGGCGCTGCCCAGGCTGCTCAAACCGCCAAGCAGGACCAGTTTGAACACTGGGGTTTCGGCATTTTTCACCAGATCACTCCATTGACAACGGGTGATCGTTTGACCCGCGCAGTCAGGCGCAGGTTCGTTGTGATTCAGGAGATTTCGTGCAAAGGATCAAGGGCTACCACGCGCATATCTATTACGACGCCAGCACCCTGGAGCAGGCCCGGCAACTGTGTGAGGAAGCCGCGCGGCTATTTCCGGTGACCATGGGCCGCATGCACCAGAAACCGGTCGGGCCGCACCCGGACTGGAGCTGCCAGTTGGCCTTCGGGCCTGAAGTGGTGGGGGTGGTGCTGCCCTGGCTGGCGTTATACCGCCAAGGGCTGGTGGTGTTTCTGCATCCGTTGACTGGTGACGAGTTGGCCGATCATCGTGATCATGCGATCTGGATGGGGGCGGTGCGGCCGCTGGATCTGACGATTTTCAAGTAGTTTACGGCTCCGGGGTAGGAGCGGGCTTGCCCCGCGATTGCGATCTGTCCGATGGACTGCAATCGCGGGGCAAGTAGAGGCGTCGCACCGCCGCTCCCACAGGTATCAGGCCTTGCGCGCTCCGCGCACACCCTGGGCCAGCGCCGAGCACAGCTCGAGCACATCACCCACGGCCTGCTCGGCAGTGGCCGCATTGGCAATCTTGTCCACCAGTGCTGAACCGACCACTACACCATCCGATAGCTTGGCGATCGCTGCAGCCTGCTCTGGCGTGCGGATACCGAAGCCGACGCTGATCGGCAGGTCGGTGTGCCGGCGCAGGCGCTCGATAGCGCTGCTGACGTGTTCGGTGGTCGCTGAGCCCGCACCGGTCACACCGGCAACCGACACGTAGTAGACGAAGCCCGAACTGCGTTCCAGCACGCGCGGCAGGCGCACGTCGTCGGTGGTCGGGGTGGTCAGGCGAATGAAGTCGATGCCCGCGGCCTGGGCCGGGGTGGCTAGCTCGGCATCATGCTCCGGCGGCAGGTCGACGATGATCAGGCCATCCACGCCCACGGCCTTGGCTTCGGCGACGAAGGCCTCGACGCCAAAGCGGTGGATCGGGTTGTAGTAACCCATCAGCACGATCGGCGTGGTCTGGTTGCCGACGCGGAACTCGCGAACCATTTGCAGGGTTTTTGCCAGGGTCTGACCGGCATCCAGGGCACGCAGGGTAGCGAGCTGGATTGCCACGCCGTCGGCCATCGGGTCGGTGAACGGCATGCCCAGCTCGATGACGTCGGCGCCAGCAGCTGGCAGGCCTTTGAGGATCTGCAGCGAAGCGTCGTAACCAGGGTCGCCGGCGGTAATGAAGGTGACCAGGGCCGAGCGGCCTTCGGCTTTCAGCTCGGCGAAGCGTTGTTCAAGACGGCTCATGCCTGTTTCTCCTGGGCGGCCATATGGCTCATCACGGTTTGCATGTCTTTGTCGCCGCGCCCGGACAGGCACACCACCATCAGGTGATCCTTGGGCAGGGTCGGCGCGCGTTTGATCGCTTCGGCCAGGGCGTGGGAGGTTTCCAGGGCCGGGATGATGCCTTCCAGGCGGCAAGTGGTGTGGAACGCGGCCAGGGCTTCGTCGTCGGTAATGCTGACGTACTCGACGCGCTTCACTTCGTGCAACCAGGCGTGTTCAGGGCCGATACCGGGATAGTCGAGGCCGGCGGAAATCGAGTGGGCGTCGGTGATCTGGCCGTCGGCATCCTGCAGCAGGTAGGTACGGTTGCCGTGCAGCACGCCCGGTACGCCGCCGTTGAGGCTCGCGGCATGCTTGTCGGTGTCGACGCCATGGCCACCGGCTTCGACGCCGATGATCTGCACGCTGGCGTCATCGAGGAAGTCGTGGAACAGGCCCATGGCATTGGAGCCGCCGCCGACGCAGGCAATCAGGCTGTCGGGTAGGCGCCCTTCCTTGGCTTGCAGCTGCTCGCGGGTCTCTTTGCCGATGATCGACTGGAAGTCGCGGACCATTGCCGGGTACGGGTGCGGGCCCGCTACAGTACCGATCAGGTAGAAGGTGTCGTCGACGTTGGTGACCCAGTCGCGCAGGGCTTCGTTCATCGCGTCCTTGAGGGTGCCGGTGCCGGCGGTGACCGGAACGATTTCGGCGCCCAGCAGCTTCATGCGGAACACGTTGGCTTGCTGGCGCTCGATGTCGGTGGCGCCCATGTAGATCACGCAAGGCAGGCCGAAGCGTGCAGCGACGGTGGCGGTGGCCACCCCGTGCATGCCGGCGCCGGTTTCGGCGATCAGGCGTTTTTTACCCATGCGCTTGGCCAGCAGCACCTGGCCGATGCAGTTGTTCACCTTGTGCGCGCCGGTGTGGTTGAGCTCTTCGCGCTTGAAAAAGATCTTTGCGCCGCCGCAGTGTTCGGTCAGGCGTTCAGCGAAGTACAGCGGGTTCGGGCGGCCGATGTAGTCGCGCTGGAAGTACGCCAGTTGCTCAAGAAACTCCGGGTCAGCCTTGGCCGCCTCGTATTCACGAGCCAGGTCGAGCACCAGCGGCATCAGGGTTTCTGCCACGTAGCGGCCGCCGAATGCGCCAAACAGGCCATTGGCATCGGGGCCGGCGCGGAAGTTGGTCTGGGTCATGGGTCGCTCCAGGGCGGTAGTGATGTCGGGAATGGCTCTACTCTAACCACGACACGCGCACCTGAAAACCGATAAGATTGCGACAACCTGTCAGGAAAACTCACACGTTATGCGCCAGGATCTGCCTCCCCTCAATGCCCTGCGGGCCTTTGAAGCCACTGCCCGGCTCAACAGCGTCAGCCAGGCGGCCGAACAGCTGCACGTTACTCACGGCGCGGTCAGCCGGCAATTGAAGGTGCTTGAAGAACACCTTGGGGTGGCCTTGTTCGTCAAGGAAGGGCGCGGCCTTAAACTCACAGATGCCGGGGTGCGTTTGCGCGATGCCAGCAGTGATGCCTTCGAGCGCTTGCGCGGCGTGTGTGCAGACATCAGCCAGAGCGGCGCCGATGCGCCGTTCGTCCTCGGCTGCTCCGGCAGCCTGCTGGCGCGCTGGTTCATTCCGCGGCTGGGGCGGTTGAAGGCGGATTTGCCGGAGCTTCGCTTGCACCTGTCAGCCGGCGAAGGTGATCTCGACCCACGGCGGCCGGGGCTGGATGCCTTGCTGGTGTTTGCCGAGCCGCCCTGGCCGGCGGATATGCAGGTACACGTGCTGGCCCAGGAGCGCATTGGCCCGGTACTCAGCCCGCACTTTCCCGGGTTCAGCTTCTTGCAGCAGGCGCCAGCCGAGGCGTTGCTGGCGCAAACCCTGTTGCAGACCACTTCTCGCCCGCAAGCCTGGCCAAGCTGGGCCGCACAGCAGGGTATCGACCCGCAGGCATTGCAATACGGGCAGGACTTTGAGCATTTGTATTACTTGCTGGAGGCGGCAGTGGCGGGGCTGGGCGTGGCGATTGCACCGCAACCGCTGGTAGCCGACGACTTGCGCGCCGGACGCCTGGCTGCGCCGTGGGGGTTTTGCGAAACACAAGCCGCGCTGGCCCTGTGGGTGCCGCGACGCGCCGCAGACGGGCGCGCCGAGCAATTGGCCGGCTGGTTGCGCGCGGAGCTTGCGCGCCAGGCCGCTTAGTTACCGCGTTTGCACATCAAATACGCGGCCAGCAGGCCGAGTGCGCCAACGGCGACACCGGCGGTAGTCCACGGGTGCTGCTGCGCGTAATCACGTGTAGCCAGGCCGGTTTCCCGGGTCTTGGTTTTCACTTCTTCATAAGCATCGCTGAGCAGGCTGCGCGAATGGCGCAGGGCATTCTCGGCGTTGCCCTTGAGCGTCTTGAGGGTTTTGCGCGACTCATCCGAGGCGTCGTCCTTGAGGCTTTCCAGTGACTTGAGCAGGCTTTCGATTTCCGCTTCCATGCTTTGCAGCGAAGCTTTACGCAGCGAGGTGTTGGCCATGGTGACTCTCCTTCGAGGTTGAGTTGAGCTGTGTAGGTTCCGACTACAGGCTGTTGGGAAAGTGCAGTCGAACTTTTAGTGGCATTTACCCCTCGCAGGTAAAACAGCCCGGCGCTGCTAGGCTCTATCTCACATTCAAAAAGGAGATTGCTTATGTCTGATCATCATACCTACAAGAAAATCGAACTCGTCGGCTCGTCGCCCACTTCTATTGAAGAGGCGATCAACAATGCCCTGGCTGAGGCAGGCAAGAGCATCAAGCATCTTGAATGGTTCGAGGTGGTCGACACCCGAGGCCATATCAAGGACAACAAGGCCGCGCATTTTCAGGTCACGCTCAAAGTGGGCTTTCGCATCGTCAATAGCTGACACTGCGACACTGGCTTGTGCGGGTCAATTGCGTTACACAGTCCTGAGGCGCCCGGCCTTCCTGGCGCCCTTCTCTATTTTGATCTGAACAAGGAAAGCGATCGATGAAGAAGTTGGTAGTAGCGATAGGTTTGATGACGCTGGCCGGTACCGCGTTGGCGGCCGGCAAGCCATGTGAAGAGTTGAAAGCCGAGATAGCTGCCAAGATCGACGCCAAGGGCGCTAGCGGCTACTCGCTGGAGATCGTCGATAAAGGCGCTGCCGCAGACGGCAAGGTCGTGGGTAGCTGCGAAGGCGGCACCAAGGAAATAGTCTATAAGCGCGGGCGATAGTGTTGAATCCATCGCGGGGCAAGCCCCGCGATAGGGCCCTCAGTTGCCCAGCACCGTCTGGGCCAGCAGCTCATAAGAGCGTATGCGGTCGGCATGCTCATACAGATCGCAGGTGAAGATCAGTTCGTCCGCCTCGGTCTGCTCCAGCAACACCTCAATTTTTGCGCGAATTTTCTCTGGGCTGCCGACCATCGCCAGGCCGAGGAAACTACCTACCGCTTCACGCTCATGAGGCAGCCACAGGCCGTCCATGGTATCCACCGGCGGACGTTGTACCAGGCTTTGCCCGCGCATCAAGGCGAGGATGCGCTGATACACCGAAGTAGCCAGGTAATTGGCCTGTTCATCGGTCTCGGCCGCCACCAGCGGTACGCCAAGCATCACGTAGGGCTTGTCGAGTACCGCCGAAGGCTGGAAGTGGTTGCGGTACACGCGAATTGCCTCGTGCATGTAACGCGGAGCGAAATGTGAGGCGAAGGCGTAGGGCAAGCCGCGCATGCCGGCTAATTGTGCACTGAACAGGCTCGAACCCAGCAGCCAGATCGGTACTTCAGTACCGTAACCCGGCACGGCGATGACTTTCTGCTCCGGAGTTCGCGGGCCCAGGTAGCGCATCAATTCTTCAACGTCATCAGGAAAATCATCGGCACTGCCCGAGCGTTCGCGCCGCAGGGCGCGGGCAGTCAGCTGATCGGAGCCCGGCGCGCGGCCCAGGCCCAGGTCGATTCGCCCGGGATACAGGCTGGCGAGGGTGCCGAACTGTTCGGCGATCACCAGTGGTGCATGGTTGGGCAGCATGACCCCGCCGGCGCCGACACGAATGGTTGAGGTGCCGCCAGCCAGGTAGCTGAGCAGCACCGAGGTTGCGGAACTGGCGATGCCATCCATATTGTGGTGCTCGGCCACCCAGAAGCGGTTGTAGCCGAACTTCTCGACGTGTTGCGCCAGGTCCAGCGAATTGCGCAGGGACTGTGCAGGGCCGCTGTCGGCGCGAACTGGCACCAGGTCGAGGGTGGAAATTTTGATGTCCGCAAGTCGCTTCATGGGCTTTTTAGCCTCCTGGGCAGTCGATTGGCCGCATTTAACCTGCCGGCCTTTCTAGCTCTGTATGGGCACATCTGCAGGAATCAATGCCAGGGTTTGTAATCTGTCTGAACTTGCCTGTGTCAGGGGTCTCTGAATTTAAGGCAAGGCGCGATATCACGCGCCCCAGGGAGCTCAGGAGGCTTTATGAAAAAGACAGCATCGGCTATCTGGCAAGGTGGCTTGAAGGATGGCAAAGGCCTGCTTTCTACCGAAAGTGGCGCGCTTAAACAGAACCCCTATGGCTTTAACACCCGCTTCGAAGGCCAGCCGGGCACCAACCCGGAGGAGTTGATCGGTGCGGCGCATGCAGGCTGCTTCTCCATGGCTCTGTCGATGATGCTTGGTGAGGCCAACTTGACTGCCGAGCGCATCGATACCATTGCTGAAGTGACCCTCGACAAACTGCCAGATGGTTTTGCCATCACCGCCGTGAACTTGATTCTCAAGGCAAAGGTCCCCGGGGCCAGCGAAGCGCAGTTTCTTGAGATTGCCAACAAGGCCAAGGCCGGGTGTCCGGTGTCGAAAGTGCTCAATGCGAAAATCAGCCTGGATGCGACGCTACTGAGCTGAGGCAGAACCGGGACGCGCTTCTTGTGGTCAAATGAGGGTCGGTAGAACGACTGCCGCCACAAGGAGCTATCCCATGATCCGTGTTGCAATCGCTGTGCTGGCTTCGCTGCTGGCAACCTCTGCGCTGGCCGCGACCAAGAACTGTGAAGAGCTCAAGGCTGAGATTGAAGCCAAGATCCAGGCCAACAATGTGAGTTCCTACACCCTGGAAATTGTCAGCAATGACGAAGTCAAAGACCAGAACATGGTGGTTGGCAGCTGTGAAAACGGCACCAAGAAGATCATCTATCAAAAGAATGATCGCTAGGCCTCAGGGCGTGCAGAAGATGTCGTTCGATTCTTCGGCCACGACCTTGCGCTGGGCATCATAGAGGTAGGCGCTGGGCTGCATCGCCGGGGCCCGGGCCTCCAGGCGATAGCGTTGGCCGGCCTGGAAGTGGGCGAACTTGATCGTCAGGTAGCAGGTTCGCTCGGTTGGGTCGGTGCTGAATCCACCGGAATAGATCTCGTAGTCGAACCTCACCACCAGCTCGTGGGCGCCGGGTGTGACCTGGAAAAATCGGCCATCGGTCAGGCGTTTTCCATCGAGCCGCTCTGCCATCAGCACTTTACCCGGGGTGATGGTATAGAGGTCGACCCAGGCCTGTTTGTTATCCACAGGTGGCAGGGGGCTAACGCAAGCTCCCAGGGTACTGATTGCGAGCAGCATCACAGGCTGGCGCATGGCGAACTCCGACGTGCGGGTTACAAAGCATAAGCATAGCGCCATTCACGCCTTTAGGTACGCTGGCAGCCCGCCGGCTGGCCTCTGCCGACCACTTTGCGCTGTTCGTCATAGAGCTTGGCCCAGGGTCGGAACCCGATACTGCCAGCCTCAAGTTGATAGCGCTGGCCGGCACTGAAATCCTTGAACTTCACATTGAGCTGGCAATCGCGCCACAGCGGCTCATCGACGGGGCCGATATTGCTCGGAGTGACCGCAAACAGATAGCGCACGGTCAGCTCATGGCTGCCTGGCTGTACTTCGAAGTAGCGTTTGTCGGCCCAGGCGCGCTCGTCTACTTCGACGGCGTGCAAGGTGTCGTCCTGACCAGGGGCGAGGTCGATCCAAGCCTGATTGGGGTCGGGCGCAGGAAGGCCGGCGCAGCCGGACAGAAGCACAAGAGCGCTGATGACGAGCAGTGTACGCATGGCAAAACTCCAGCCGGGCAGGATAGTCTTGAAGCCGATGAATACTTGAGCGATGACGGGACACCAATGCTTCGACTGTTTTTTTTGTTGCGCTCAAGTCATGGGGCACTCGACCACATTTTTCGCTACTTGGTTCCCCTGTTGGCAATTGGACTGCTGAACGGTTGCACCAGCGTCAGTTACTACGGGCAGCTGGCCAGTGGTCAGTGGCGCTTGCTGCAGGCGCGCCAGCCGGTTGCCGAACTGCTGGCCGACCCGGCCACCGACAGCAAATTGCGCCAGCAGCTGCTGCATGCCGCGCAAGCCCGCGTCTTTGCCAGTGCGCAATTGAAGCTGCCGGACAACCGCAGCTATCGGGTGTATGCCGACATTGGCAGGCCCTTCGTGGTCTGGAACGTGTTCGCCACACCCGAGTTGTCGCTGGAGCCGCAGACCCATTGCTTCCCCATTGCCGGTTGCGTTGCCTATCGCGGCTACTACAGCCAGGGGGCCGCGCGCGGGGCCGCCGCGCTGCAGAAGCAGCAAGGATTGGACGTATATGTTGGCGGCGTCGAGGCCTATTCGACCCTGGGCTGGTTCGACGATCCGATCCTCAGCTCCATGCTTGGCTGGGGTGATGAACGCCTGGCCACGGTGATCTTTCATGAATTGGCCCATCAACGCGTCTATGTGCAGGATGACACCGCGTTCAATGAGTCCTTCGCCACTTTCGTCGAGCAGGAAGGTACTCGCCAATGGCGCACGGCGCGGGGCTTGCCGACGCTGGTCGAGGATGGCGGCCAACACCGCGAGCAGTTCGTTGGCCTGGTGCTGGCCAGTCGCGAACGGCTCAAGGCGTTGTATGCGGCGCCGCTGACCGAACCCGCCAAGCGTGCGGGCAAGCAGGCCGAATTCGAACGCCTGCGCCGCGAATACCGGGCCTTGCGCGATAACCAGTGGGGCGGTGTCGGGCGCTATGACGCCTGGATCAACGCACCGATGAACAATGCCAAGTTGCTACCCTTTGGGTTGTACGACCAGTGGGTGCCGGCGTTCGCTCAGCTGTTTGCCGATGTGGGCGGCGATTGGCAGGTGTTTTATCAGCGAGTAGAAGCTTTCGGGCGGCTACCCCTCGAGCAGCGTCAGCAGGCGCTGAAAAGCATCGCGGGGCAAGCCCGCTCCGACAGTGGGAGCGGGCTTGCCCCGCGATAGGGCCTCAGCCGCGCTGAAAAGCCTGATGCAGTTGCGCCAAGGTCGCAAAGTGGTAGGCCGGCTGCTCCGCCGTCAGCTCTTCATGGCTACCAAAGCCATACCCCACCGCCACCGCTTCCAGGCCGTTGCTGCGGGCGCCGATCAGGTCGTGCTTGCGATCGCCGATCATCAGGGTGTGGGCAGGGTCCAGCGACTCTTCGGCCAGCAGGTGGCGGATGAGTTCGACCTTGTTGGTGCGGGTGCCATCCAGCTCGCTGCCGTAGATCACCTTGAAGTGCTTGGCAAAGTCGAAATGGCGGGCGATCTCGCGGGCAAACTCCCAAGGTTTGGAGGTGGCGATATACAGGGTGCGGCCCTGCCCTTGCAGGGTTTCGAGCATTTCGCTGACGCCGTCGAACACCCGGTTTTCGTACAGGCCGGTGACCTTGAAGCGTTCGCGATAGAAATTCACCGCGTCCCAGGCCTTGGCCTCATCAAAATCATAGAACTGCATGAAGGCCTGCAGCAGCGGCGGGCCGATAAAGTGCTCCAGGCGCGTCAGGTCCGGCTCGTCGATGCCGAGCTTGGCCAGTGCGTACTGGATCGAGCGGGTGATGCCCAGGCGCGGGTCGGTCAGGGTACCGTCGAGGTCGAAGAGGATGTTTTGCTGGTGCATGGCGGTCTCGAAATAGGGCGGTGGACAGGTTCACTCGGGCAGGTGATAGCCTTCGGCCAGATGCTGGTCCTTGAGTTTCACGTAGTTGCCGGCGCTGTAGGGGAAGAACGCGCGCTCCTTCTCGGTCAGGGCGCGGGCCTGCTTGACCGGGCTGCCGACGTACAGAAAACCGCTTTCCAGGCGCTTGCCCGGCGGTACCAGGCTGCCAGCGCCGATGATCACTTCGTCTTCGATGACGGCGCCATCCATGATGGTACTGCCCATGCCGACCAGGATGCGGTTGCCCAGGGTGCAGCCGTGGAGCATGACTTTGTGACCAATGGTTACCTCATCGCCGATCAGCAGCGGGAAACCGTCCGGGTTGAACGGCCCGGCATGGGTGATGTGCAGCACGCTGCCATCCTGCACGCTGGTGCGCGCACCGATGCGGATGCGGTGCATATCGCCGCGGATCACCGTCAATGGCCACACCGAGCTGTCGGCGCCGATCTCGACATCGCCCAGCACCACCGCACTGCGGTCGACAAAGGCGCGTTCGCCAAGCCTGGGAGTGTGATGCTGGAAGCTGCGGATGGCCATGATAGGAATTCTCTTTGGTATGGATAGGGCTGCGGACGGCGTCGATTGTAATTAAGATGGGGAAGTGTTTCTTCTGCCAAGGTGTTTAACCGTGAGTGCGAACAACCCGCTTCTGCAGTCTTATGACTTGCCGCCCTTCTCGGCGATCCGTGCCGAGCATGTGCAGCCGGCGATTGAACAGATCCTGGCCGACAACCGTACAGCCATTGCCGACATTCTCAAGGTCCAGGGCAAGAGCCCAAGCTGGGCCGGCCTGATCCTGGCCATGGACGAACTCAACGACCGCCTCGGCGCCGCCTGGAGCCCGGTCAGCCACCTCAACGCCGTGTGCAACAGCGCCGAACTGCGCGAAGCCTACGAGGCTTGCCTGCCGGCGTTGAGCGCCTATGCCACCGAAATGGGCCAGAACCGCGAGCTGTTCCAGGCCTATGAGGCATTGATCGCCAGCCCCGAAGCCGCCGGCTTCGATGTGGCGCAAAAGACTATTCTCGAACATGCCCTGCGTGACTTCCGCCTGTCGGGTATCGACCTGCCGGCCGAAAAGCAGCAGCGTTATGCGCAAGTGCAGAGCAAGCTCAGCGAGTTGGGCAGCCGTTTCTCCAACCAGTTGCTGGACGCCACCCAGGCCTGGACCAAGCATGTCAGCGACGAAGCGGCGCTTGCCGGCCTGACCGATTCGGCCAAGGCGCAGATGGCCGCCGCGGCGCAGGCCAAGGGCCTCGACGGCTGGTTGATCAGCCTGGAGTTCCCCAGCTACTACGCGGTAATGACCTACGCCGAAGACCGCGCCCTGCGTGAAGAAATCTACGCCGCCTACTGCACCCGTGCCTCCGACCAGGGCCCGAATGCCGGCCAGTTCGACAACGGCCCGGTGATGGCCGAGATCCTTGACCTGCGTCAGGAGCTGGCTCAACTGCTCGGTTACGCCAACTTCGCCGAGTTGAGCCTGGCGACCAAGATGGCCGAGTCCAGCGACCAGGTGCTGAGCTTCCTGCGTGACCTGGCCAAGCGTAGCAAGCCATTCGCCACCCAGGACCTGGCCCAGCTCAAGGCCTATGCCGCCGAGCAGGGTTGCCCGGACCTGCAGAGCTGGGACAGCGGCTTCTACGGGGAAAAACTCCGTGAACAGCGCTACAGCGTTTCTCAGGAAACCCTGCGCGCCTACTTCCCGATCGACAAGGTGCTGAGCGGCCTGTTCACCATCGTCCAGCGCCTGTACGGCATCGAGATTGCCGAACTCAAGGGCTTCGACAGCTGGCACCCGGACGTGCGCCTGTTCGAAATCAAAGAGAACGGCCAGCACGTCGGGCGTTTCTTTTTCGACCTCTATGCCCGCGCCAACAAGCGTGGCGGTGCCTGGATGGACGGCGCCCGCGACCGTCGCCTGACCGCTGACGGCCAGCTGCAAAGCCCGGTGGCCAACCTGGTGTGCAACTTCACTCCGGCCGCCCCTGGCAAGCCGGCGCTGCTGACTCACGACGAAGTCACCACCCTGTTCCACGAGTTCGGCCATGGCCTGCATCACTTGCTGACCCGCATCGAACATGCCGGTGTCTCCGGTATCAACGGCGTGGCCTGGGATGCGGTCGAGCTGCCGAGCCAGTTCATGGAAAACTGGTGCTGGGAGCCTGAAGGCCTGGCGCTGATTTCTGGCCACTTCGAGACTGGCGCGCCTCTGCCGCAGGACTTGCTGGAGAAAATGCTGGCGGCGAAGAACTTCCAGTCCGGGCTGATGATGGTCCGCCAGCTGGAATTCTCGCTGTTCGACTTCGAACTGCACGCCAGCCACGGCGACGGCCGCGGTGTACTGCAAGTGCTCGAAGGCATCCGCGACGAGGTCTCGGTCATGCGCCCACCGGCGTACAACCGCTTCCCCAACAGCTTTGCGCATATCTTCGCCGGTGGTTATGCAGCCGGTTACTACAGCTACAAGTGGGCTGAAGTACTGTCGGCCGACGCCTTCTCGCGCTTTGAAGAAGAAGGTGTGCTCAATGCCGACACCGGTCGGGCCTTTCGCGAAGCGATCCTCGCCCGTGGCGGTTCCCAGGAGCCGATGCTGCTGTTCGTCGACTTCCGTGGCCGTGAGCCGTCAATCGATGCACTCTTGCGCCACAGTGGCCTGAGTGAGGAAGTGGCGGCATGAGTGATGGGCCTGTGGTAACGAAAAAGCGCTTTATCGCCGGGGCGGTGTGCCCGGCGTGCAGCGAGCCGGACAAACTGATGATGTGGAGCGAAGACAGCGTTCCGCACCGTGAATGCGTGGCCTGCGGTTTTTCCGACACCCTTAACGAGCAAGGGCTGTCGGTGCCCAAGGAACTGGGTACGCGGGTCAACAAGGTCGAGGTGAAACCTGCCGCGACCACGGTGCAGACGGTGCAGTTCTTCCCCAATCCGAAGTTGAAGAAGCCAACCGAGTAAACGCGCCAGCGCCAGCATTTTCGGCTGGCGCCCAGCGGTACTGGAATCGAACGCTAGCCCCGTGTACTGTATATAAAAACAGTATTCGGGGTTTTTCATGTTCAATCCTCAAGGACCGGTGCGGGGTCGTGGCACCGCGAGCAATCCCCATAACCGCTTCGCCCCGAATCGCTCGGTGGCCGAGGATGACGGTTGGTACCAGGAAGTGCCCCTGACTCAAGGCACCGAAGTACGCATCGAAACCGCCAAGACCATCATCACCCGCAACAACTCACCCGACCTGCCCTTCGATCGCTCGATCAATCCCTATCGCGGCTGCGAACACGGCTGTATCTACTGCTATGCCCGGCCCAGCCACGCTTACTGGGACCTGTCGCCGGGGCTCGACTTCGAAACCAAGCTGATTGCCAAGACCAATGCCGCCGCCGTGCTCGAACAGCAATTGAGCAAGCCGGGCTATGTGTGCGCGCCGATCAACCTGGGTTCCAACACCGACCCCTACCAGCCCATCGAACGCGAGCAACAGCTGACCCGGCGCCTGCTCGAAGTGCTGCTGCGCTATCGGCACCCGGTCACCATCGTCACCAAGGGCTCATTGATTCTGCGCGACCTGGACCTGCTCGCGGAGCTTGCCCGGCAGAACCTGGTGCAGGTGATGATCAGCCTGACCACCCTGGACGACGAGCTCAAGCGTACGCTGGAGCCACGGGCCGCGGCGCCCAAGGCACGGCTGCGGGCTATCCGGGTGCTGACCGAGGCCGGTGTTCCGGTGGGCGTGTTGTGCTCGCCGATGATCCCGATGATCAACGACAGCGAGCTTGAGCACTTGCTCGAAGCGGCCAAGGACAATGGCGCCCTGAGTGCGGCTTACATGATGTTGCGCCTGCCGCTGGAGGTGGCACCCTTATTTGGGCAATGGCTGCAAGATCATTACCCGCAACGGGCCAATCATGTACTTAGCCTGATCCGCCAGAGCCGCGGCGGTGAGTTGTACGACAGCCGCTTCGGCGCGCGCATGCGCGGCGAAGGGGTATTTGCCGAGTTGCTGGCGCAACGCTTCAGCAAGGCGATCCGCCGCCTGGGGCTCAACCGGCGCGAAGGCTACGCCCTTGATTGCACTGCGTTTTGCCCCCCTGGCGGGCAAATGTCGCTGCTCTGATTTCATTAATGGGTATTGGCCATTAATGTTTTTTTGCTATTATCCAGGCACCTCTTTGAATCTCTGGAACGCCCGTTCTAGAGCCTCGCAATTCAGTTTGAGTTAAGTTTCGCCGAGTAGCGTAGGAATTCAGTCAACAACTGATGTGATGGTTGGCGCGCGTATTTCATCCAACTGTCATACGCCGTTTGAATCATCAACCCGGTAAAATGGACTTAACCAAAAACCGTCAAAGAGGATGAATCATGCCCGTCAAGGACCCATCCAAGGTTGTCCCGCAAGCACCTGCCGAGAGCGCCGATGCCGCTCTGAAGCATATCGTCGACGGCTTCCTGCGCTTCCATCATGACGTTTTCCCCGAGCAGCAAGAGCTGTTCAAGAAACTCGCCACCGCGCAAAAGCCTCGAGCGATGTTCATCACCTGTGCCGACTCGCGCATCGTGCCCGAATTGATTACCCAGAGCTCCCCTGGCGACCTGTTCGTGACCCGCAACGTCGGTAACGTCGTGCCTCCTTATGGGCAGATGAACGGCGGTGTGTCCACCGCTATCGAATATGCGGTGCTGGCCCTGGGCGTACACCACATCATCGTCTGCGGTCATTCCGATTGTGGCGCCATGCGCGCAGTGCTCAACCCGCAGAGCCTGGAGAAAATGCCGACGGTCAAAGCCTGGCTGCGTCATGCCGAGGTCGCTCGTACGGTGGTTGAAGACAACTGCTCCTGTGGCAGCGAGCATGAGAGCATGCAGGTGCTGACCAAGGAAAACGTCATCGCCCAGTTGCACCACTTGCGCACCCACCCGTCGGTGGCTTCGCGCCTGGCAGCGGGCCAGCTGTACATCCATGGCTGGATCTACGACATCGAAAGCAGCCAGATCGAGGCCTATGACGCCGCAAGCGACAGCTTCCTGCCCCTTGCCCAAGGCCAGCCGATCCCCTGCGCAACACCGAGAGGGCGCTACTAAGCGTCCCTGACACCCCCGCAAACCGCTGATTGACGGCTGCACCTGACTGGTGCGGCCTGGTCATCGGCTGCCTTGAATTTCCCTGACTGCCTTGCCGGCGCCCGCTGGCGGCGCGCGGCTGCGCGTAAGTCAGGGGTTGTGCCAGCGGCCATTGGAATGGCCATGAAACGTGAGAGAAGGAGAGACAGGGTGAACAAGACACAAGTGAAAGCGGCCTTGCCGCGTGAATTACTGGCTTCGGTAGTCGTGTTTCTGGTCGCCCTGCCCTTGTGCATGGGCATCGCCATCGCCTCGGGCATGCCACCGGCGAAGGGCCTGATTACCGGGATCATCGGCGGTATCGTCGTCGGCTGGCTGGCCGGCTCGCCGTTGCAGGTCAGCGGTCCGGCCGCTGGCCTGGCGGTGCTGGTATTCGAGCTGGTGCGCCAGCATGGCGTGGCTATGCTCGGCCCGATCCTGCTGTTGGCCGGTCTGTTGCAGCTGCTCGCCGGGCGCTTGCGCCTGGGCTGCTGGTTCCGGGTCACGGCACCGGCGGTGGTTTACGGCATGCTCGCTGGTATCGGTGTGCTGATTGTCTTGTCTCAAGTGCATGTGATGTTCGACAGCGCCCCGCAACCGTCGGGCCTGGCCAATCTATTGGGCTTTCCGGCGACCCTGACCCAGGCACTGCCGCTGCAAAGCCCGGGCAATGGCTGGCAAGCCGGTGCGCTGGGGCTTGGCACCATCGCCATCATGTGGGGTTGGGAGCGTTTGCGCCCGCAGTCGCTGCGCTTCGTGCCGGGTGCTCTGCTCGGCGTGGCCTTGATGACCGTGATCAGCATCTGGTTGGCATTGCCGGTGAATCGCGTCGAAGTACCGGCGAACCTCAGCGAAGCCATCGACTGGCTGCGCCCGGCTGACCTGCTCAACCTCGCCGACCCCAACCTGCTGGTCGCCGCCTTTGCCCTGGCCTTTATCGCCAGCGCCGAAACCCTGCTTTCTGCTGCCGCCGTCGATCGCATGCACAACGGTCAGCGCTCGGACTTCGACCGCGAACTATCGGCCCAGGGCCTGGGCAATATGCTCTGTGGCGTACTGGGTGCATTGCCGATGACCGGGGTTATCGTGCGCAGCTCGGCCAACGTTCAGGCTGGGGCGCAGACGCGCCTGTCGGCGATCCTGCACGGGGTCTGGTTGCTGGGGTTCGTAGTGGTGCTCAGCAGCGTGCTGCAGCAGATACCGGTGGCGAGCCTGGCGGGCGTGCTGGTCTATACCGGGATCAAGCTGGTCGACTTCAAGGCCTTTCGCGGGCTGGGGCGCTATGGCCGGATGCCGATGTTCACCTACGCGGCGACAGCGCTGGCGATCATCTTCACCGACCTGCTGACCGGCGTACTCCTCGGTTTTGCCCTGACCCTGCTGAAGCTGGCGCTCAAGGCCGCACGCCTGAAAATCAGCGTGGTCAGCCTTGAGCAAGCGGGCCACCTGGAGCTGCGCCTGAGCGGCGCGGCAACCTTTCTCAAGGTGCCGGCACTGGCCCAGGCGCTTGAAGGGATACCTTCCGGGACTACCCTGCATGTGCCGCTGGCCAACCTCAGCTACATCGACCACTCCTGCCTGGAGCTGCTCGAGGACTGGGGGCGGGCCAATGCCGGCAAGGGCTCGCGGCTGCTGATCGAGCAGCGGCGGCTCAAGCGCCGGGTCGAGGGGCGAGTGCGGACGACGGCGGGGTTGGGGGCCTGATCTGGATTCAGCGGTGTTGCCATCGCTGGCAATGCCAGCTCCCACACCTCGCTCAGGCTCTGCACTGAACCGGTGGGAGCCGGCCTTGCCGGCGATGCTGGCGCATCAGCGTCAAGCCGATTGATCCAGCTCCAGGCCCACACCCAGCTGACGCGACAGGCACGGCCAGCGCTTCCAGGCTTCGCCGGTTTCCGGGCTGCTGAGCTTCTCGCGGTATTGCTCGACCGACTCAAGGGCAAAGCTCTCGTCATTGAGCATCTCATCCACCGAGTGGTGCACCACTTCATCCAGCTGGTTGGCAAAGTCCTCACCAATCAGTTGATGGGCGATCAGGTTGGCCACGGTGGTATCCAGCGGGATCAATGGCTGGTTGAAGTGCTTGATGTACAAATCGTTAACTTCTTCCACCAGGCGGTGGGCCAGGTAGGCCTCATCCAGTAGGCAGCCCAGGCCCAGGTGGGTATTGGTGATGGCGGGCGGTTGCAGGAAATACTGCTCGGCGATTTTCAGCACCGGTTTGATCTGCGACTCGATGCCGGCCTCACGGGCAACCTCATTGGCCGCTTCCAGCAGTTCGGGGACCTGGTCGATATAGGCACCGACGAAGCGCGCAAGGGCGCCTTGCGCATCGGCCTGTGGCAGATGAATCGAAGGGTGCAGGTGGGGCAGTTGGTTTTCCAGTTGATTTTTAAGTTGGCCGGTTTCGGTCTCATGTTGACGGGCACGGGTGATCTGCTCGCGCAAAGCGGCGATGTTCATGACAACTCCAGGGTAAAGGCGTGACAAACGGAAGACATAAGGTAGCTCGGTTCTGAAAATGCCTAAGACGCATTTGGCATAACCATTAACAACTTAATATTCGCCGATTATATCGAAATGCCATCATTGTGCCCCAAGCCAGGTAATTCGCGGCTTTGCGCGCAAACGTTCAACTTCTGCCGATGTTTTCCCTGTGTGCATTGCGAGGCCGGGGTCGCTGTCTATACTCCGGTTTGAAAGTGATTCGCTGATGAGGCCCGACTGCAGTTCGCAGGGGCTCGGTCGTCGAAGTTCGCAGTCTTGGCCGCCGTACCCTTAGCCGTAGGTCCACGCCTCCGGGATAACAAGAACGATAAGGGGAACCCGCAATGATGCGACATCCACATGTCTGGATGGGCCTCCTGTTGTGGTCGGTATTCGGTCAGGCGCACGCCGCCTGGACCGTGAACATGGCGCCAGGGGCGACTGAAGTCAGCAATGCAGTGTTCGACCTGCACATGACCATTTTCTGGATCTGCGTGATCATCGGCCTGGTGGTCTTTGGCGCAATGTTCTGGTCGATGATCATCCACCGTCGTTCTACCGGCCAGCAGCCCGCGCATTTTCACGAGCACACCTGGGTCGAGATCATGTGGACGGTGGTGCCGTTCCTGATCCTGGTGGCAATGGCCATCCCGGCGACCAAGACCCTGATCGACATCTACGATGCCAGCGAGTCGGACGTCGATATCCAGGTCACTGGCTACCAGTGGAAATGGCACTACAAATACCTGGGGCAGGACGTCGAGTTCTTCAGCAACCTGGCCACTCCCGCCGAACAGATCCATAACAAAGCGCCCAAGGACGAGCACTACCTGCTCGAAGTCGATCAGCCACTGGTGCTGCCGGTGGGGGCCAAGGTGCGCTTTCTGGTGACCGCCGCCGATGTTATCCACTCCTGGTGGGTACCGGCTTTCGCGGTCAAGCGCGATGCCATTCCCGGCTTCGTCAACGAAGCCTGGACCCGGGTCGAGAAGCCCGGCATCTATCGCGGCCAATGCACCGAGCTGTGCGGCAAGGACCACGGATTTATGCCGGTGGTGGTCGAGGTCAAGTCCAAGGCCGACTACGACACCTGGCTTGGCGAGCGCAAGGCCGAGGCGGCCAAGCTCAAGGAGCTGACCAGCAAGGAATGGACCCTGCAAGAGCTGGTCGAGCGCGGCGACAAGGTTTACCACACCACTTGCGTGGCCTGTCACCAGGCCGAAGGCCAGGGCCTGCCGCCGATGTTCCCGGCGCTCAAGGGCTCGAAAATTGCCACCGGGCCGAAGGAAGACCACCTGAGCATCGTCTTCCACGGCAAGCCGGGCACGGCCATGGCCGCTTTCGGCAAGCAGCTCTCGGAAGTCGATATCGCCGCCGTAGTGACCTACGAACGTAATGCCTGGGGCAACAACAAGGGCGACATGGTCACGCCAAAAGACGTGCTGGCGATCAAACAGGCAGAAAGCAAATGAGCCGGGTTGATGCCTATCCGCGCCCCCGCCACCGGACTGCAGGAGACAGGACATGAGCGCAGTGATCGACGACCACAGCCACGGTCATGAGCACGCCCACGGGCCGGCCAAGGGCCTGATGCGCTGGGTACTGACCACCAACCACAAAGACATCGGCACCATGTACCTGTGGTTCAGTTTCATGATGTTCCTGCTCGGCGGTTCGTTCGCCATGGTCATTCGCGCCGAACTGTTCCAGCCCGGGCTGCAGATCGTCCAGCCGGAGTTCTTCAACCAGATGACCACCATGCACGGTCTGGTGATGGTCTTCGGTGCGGTGATGCCGGCTTTCGTCGGCCTCGCCAACTGGATGATCCCGCTGATGATCGGCGCGCCGGACATGGCCCTGCCGCGGATGAACAACTTCAGTTTCTGGCTGTTGCCGGCGGCCTTTCTGCTGCTGGTCTCGACCCTGTTCATGCCGGGCGGCGGGCCGAACTTCGGCTGGACCTTCTACGCCCCGCTCTCAACCACCTACGCGCCGGAAAGCGTGACATTCTTCATCTTCGCCATCCACCTGATGGGTATCAGCTCGATCATGGGCGCGATCAACGTCATCGCCACCATCCTCAACCTGCGTGCCCCGGGTATGACCCTGATGAAGATGCCGCTGTTCGTCTGGACCTGGCTGATCACCGCCTTCCTGCTGATCGCGGTGATGCCGGTACTGGCGGGCGTTGTGACCATGATGCTGATGGATATCCACTTCGGCACCAGCTTCTTCAGCGCCGCCGGCGGCGGGGACCCGGTGTTGTTCCAGCATGTGTTCTGGTTCTTCGGCCACCCCGAGGTGTACATCATGATCCTGCCGGCCTTCGGCGCGGTCAGTTCGATCATCCCGGCGTTCTCGCGCAAGCCGCTGTTCGGCTACACCTCGATGGTCTACGCCACCGGCGCGATCGCCTTCCTGTCGTTTATCGTCTGGGCCCACCACATGTTTGTGGTCGGCATCCCGGTGGTCGGCGAGCTGTTCTTCATGTACGCGACCATGCTGATCGCGGTGCCCACCGGGGTGAAGGTGTTCAACTGGGTCAGCACCATGTGGGAAGGCTCGCTGACCTTCGAGACACCCATGCTGTTCGCCATCGCTTTCGTCATCCTCTTCACCATCGGCGGCTTCTCCGGATTGATGCTGGCGATTGCTCCGGCGGACTTCCAGTACCACGACACCTACTTCGTGGTGGCCCACTTCCATTATGTGCTGGTGCCCGGGGCGATCTTCGGCATCTTCGCCTCGGCTTATTACTGGTTGCCGAAATGGACCGGGCACATGTACGACGAAACCCTGGGCAAACTGCACTTCTGGCTGTCGTTCATTGGCATGAACATGGCTTTCTTCCCCATGCACTTTGTCGGCCTGGCCGGCATGCCGCGCAGGATCCCCGACTACAACCTGCAATTCGCCGACTTCAACATGATCTCCTCGATTGGCGCTTTTACCTTTGGCGCGACGCAGATCTTCTTCCTGTTCATCGTCATCAAGTGCATTCGCGGCGGCGCCCCGGCACCGGCCAAACCCTGGGATGGCGCCGAAGGGCTGGAATGGTCGGTGCCGTCGCCGGCGCCCTACCACACCTTCCAGACCCCACCGGAAGTGAAATGAACCGCTTCGGCCCGAGGATGCAGCCATGAGTGAAGGGACCTCGCTCAAGCGCCTGGTGTGGCGGCTGATGCTGCTGACCGTGGTGATGTTCGCCTTCGGTTTTGCCCTGGTGCCGATCTACGACGTGATGTGCAAGGCGTTCGGCATCAACGGCAAGACCGGCGGGCAGTACGAAGGCACCCAGGTCAGCGACCTGAACCGTAAGGTGAAGGTGCAGTTCATGTCGACCAACGCCAGCGACATGGTCTGGGACTTTTATTCCACCGCCGACCAGATCGACGTCAACCCGGGGGCGGTCAACCAGATGGTGTTCATCGCCCGCAACCCGACCGACAAGCCCATGAGCGCCCAGGCCATTCCGAGCATAACCCCGGCCGAGGCGGCGGCGTATTTCCACAAGACCGAATGCTTCTGCTTTACCCAGCAGGTGCTGCAGCCGGGTGAACGCATCGAAATGCCGGTGCGTTTCATCGTCGACCGCGACCTGCCCAAGGATGTGAAACACCTGACGCTGGCTTACACGCTGTTCGATATCACCGCTCGCCACCCGCCGGTTGCACACCTGGCGGACCCGGTTGCACAGGGCGCCCGATAAGGAGAACACCACGATGGCTTCCCATGAGCACTATTACGTACCGGCGCAAAGCAAGTGGCCGATCATTGCCACAGTCGGCATGTTCATCACCGTGTTCGGCCTGGGCACCTGGTTCAACGACCTCAAGGCCGGGCGGCCGGAATCCCACGGGCCGTGGATCTTCTTCTTCGGCGCCCTGTGCCTGGCCTACATGCTGTTCGGCTGGTTCGGCGCGGTGGTCAAGGAAAGCCGCGCCGGGCTCTACAGCCCGCAGCTGGACCGCTCGTTCCGCTGGGGCATGTCGTGGTTCATCTTCTCCGAGGTAATGTTTTTCATCGCCTTCTTTGGCGCGCTGTTCTATGTGCGCAACCTGGCCGGGCCCTGGCTCGGTGGCGATGGCGCCAAGGGCGTGGCACACATGCTCTGGCCGAACTTCGAGTTTTCCTGGCCGCTGCTGCATACGCCAGACCCGAAATTGTTTCCGCCACCCAAGGACATCATCGATCCCTGGCACCTGCCGCTGATCAACACCATTTTGCTGGTCAGCTCTAGTGTCACCATCACCATCGCCCACCATGCCTTGCGCAAGAATCACCGCGGCCCGCTCAAGGCCTGGCTGGCGCTGACCATCCTGCTTGGCCTGGCCTTCCTGGTGCTGCAAGCCTACGAGTACCACGAAGCCTATACCGAACTGGGGCTGACCCTGGGCTCGGGTATCTATGGCGCCACCTTCTTCATGCTCACGGGATTCCACGGCGCCCACGTGACCATGGGCACCCTGATTCTGATCGTGATGCTGGTGCGCATCCTGCGCGGGCACTTCAACGCCGACAAACACTTCGGTTTCGAGGCGGCCAGCTGGTACTGGCACTTCGTCGATGTGGTCTGGGTGGGGCTGTTTATCTTCGTTTACGTGCTGTAGCCGGGTTCAGAACGGCGCGTGGGAAACCAACTGGCCGCTGTAGAAACCCCAGGTCACCAGGGCCAGGGTCAAGGCGGCCAGGGTGACGCGGATAGTCAGGGCCTTGAGCAGGCGAGTCGACTGTCCGTCGTCCTTGACCAGAAAGAACAGACCGCTGAACAGGCTGGCAATGGTCGCCAACAGCATCAGGACAATCGCGGCTTTAAGCATGGCGAAACTCCGGGGGGATGCAGTGATGAGTACAAGTATAGCGACTGACCTTTCGAGGGCCCGGTGAAGCGCTTTCGCCCAGGCATCGTGCCGACCCTGGTGGTGCTGTTGCTGCTGCCGGGTTTGATTGCGCTGGGCTGCTGGCAGCTCGGGCGTGCCGAGCAGAAACGCCAGCTGCTGCAGGTTTATGCCGAGCGCAGCGCCAGCGATGCGGTGGGCAGTGCGCAGTTGCTGCAGATCGCCGATCCGGCCTATCGCCGGGTGCATCTCTATGGCCAATTCGATAGCCAGCACAGCCTGTTGCTGGATAACCGCATGCGCGATGGCCAGGTTGGTGTCGAGCTGCTGCAACCCTTTCTCGACCAGGCCAGCGGCCTGTGGCTGTTGATCAATCGCGGCTGGCTACCCTGGCCGGACCGGCGCATCCCGGTGCAATTCAGCACACCGGAGCAAGCCTTGAGCCTTGACGCCTCGGTGTATGTCGTCCCGGGCGCCACCTTTCAGCTGCATGCCGACCCGCAGGGCGGCGACTGGCCGCGGCTGATCACGGCGATTGACCCCGGTGCACTCTGGCCGCAGCTGGGCCGCGAAGGTTTTGCCCATGAACTGCGCCTGGAACCGGGCCCGGCCAGTTACCGGTTGGACTGGCCGGTAGTCGCCCTGGGCCCGGAAAAACACCTGGGATACGCCGTGCAGTGGTTTGCCCTGGCGTTAGCCCTGGTGCTGCTTTACCTCTACTTCGGCTGGCATAACAACAAGGAGAAACAGCATGGGAGCCGTCACAAGTCCACTCAACATGTCTGAAGGCAAGGCGCCGCGCAGCCGTGCGCGCGGGCGCCTGCAACTGTTGCTGATCCTGCTGGTGGTTCTCGGCCCGATGATCCTTGCCACCAGCATGTACAAACTCAAGTTCTGGGTGCCCGACAGCCGTAGCTACCACGGTGAAATGATTGGCAACGGCCAGACTCGCGCCGACCTTGGCGTCAGCGCTGAGGAAGGTCGCTGGCAGCTGTTGGTGAGCACACCCAGGGATTGCGGGCTGGACTGCCAGCAGCTGGTGTACCTGGCCCGGCAGATCCAGATCGGCCTGGGCCGCGATGCCAGCCGCGCCAGCCATGGCCTGGCCGCCGCCCAGCCTCTGGCAGCGGATTACCAGGCCAAACTGGACCGCGAGTACCCGCAACTGCAGCGCTACCCCCTGGACTTGTCGCGCTATGGCGCGGTCAGCCAGGGCAAACAGGATGCCCAACTGTGGATCGTCGACCCGCACGGCAATCTGGTGCTGCGCTACGACGCCAGGGTCAAGGGCAAGGACTTGCTCAATGACCTGCGCCACCTGCTGAAGCTGTCCAATATCGGGTAGGACATCGCCATGGCCAGACCTGGATTTCGCCTCGCCGTCTTTGCAACCCTGCTGGCACTGGTAGTCGTGTTGCTCGGTGCCTACACCCGTCTGACCCATGCCGGCCTGGGCTGCCCTGACTGGCCGGGCTGCTATGGCTTTATCAGCGTGCCCAAGACCGAAGCGCAACTGGCCCACGCCGAGCTGCATTTCCCCGACACCCCGGTGGAGGCGCACAAAGGCCGCAACGAAATGGTCCATCGCTACTTTGCCGGTACCCTGGCCCTGGTGATCACCCTGCTCGCCCTGCAGGCCTGGCGCCGCCATGGCCGCGACGGCCAGCCTTATCGCCTGCCCCTGTTGTTGCTCGGCGTGGTGTTCGCCCAGGCGACCTTCGGCATGTGGACGGTGACCCTCAAGCTCTGGCCGCAGGTGGTCACGGCACATTTATTGGGCGGCTTTGCCACGTTAAGTTTGCTGTTTTTGTTGAGCCTGCGCCTGTCACGGGCCTTTGCGCCCTTGCCCAAGCTGCCTTTGAGTGTGCGCCGGGTGGCGGCGCTGGGCTTGCTGGTGGTGATCGGCCAGATTGCCCTGGGCGGCTGGGTCAGCGCCAACTACGCAGCTGTGGCCTGTATCGACCTGCCGACTTGCCATGGCCAGTGGTGGCCGCAGGCGGACTTCGCCAACGGCTTTCACCTGACTCAACATATCGGCCCCAATTACCTCGGTGGCCAGCTCGACAGTGACGCGCGCACGGCAATCCACATGAGTCACCGCCTGGGCGCCTTGCTGGTGACGGCGGTGATGCTGATCCTCAGCTGGAAGCTGCACCGTCATGGCTTGAGCAGGCTGGCCGGGTTGGTGCTGGCGGCGCTGGCCGTGCAGGTGAGCCTGGGCATCAGCAATGTGCTGTTCCATCTGCCGCTGGCCGTGGCCGTAGCCCACAACGCCGGTGGCGCCCTGCTGTTGCTGAGCATGGTGCTGGTCAATTACCGCATTCGCCTGGTTGCCCAGGCCAAAGTCCGCCGGGTCAGCCAGGGCTGGCGACTGACCCCGCTGGCGAGTGGCGGGGTCGTTCATTATCTGGGAGATAATTCATGGCGACGCTTCTGAGCGAGCGCAGGTTGCAGGCAGGCTGGCGCGATTACCTGGAACTGACCAAACCCAAGGTGGTGGTGCTGATGCTGATCACCTCGTTGGTCGGCATGTTCCTCGCCACCCGTGCCGGGGTGCCGTGGACCATCCTGCTGTTTGGCAATCTGGGTATTGCCTGTTGTGCCGGGGGCGCGGCGGTGGTCAACCATGTGGTGGACCGGCGCATCGATGCCTTGATGGCGCGCACCCATAAGCGCCCGATTGCCGAGGGCCGCGTGGCTCCGGCGGCGGCGCTGACCTTCGCCCTGCTGCTGGCGACCCTCGGCATGGCATTGCTGCTGGTGTTCACCAACGCCCTGACCGCCTGGCTGACCCTGGCTTCGCTGCTCGGCTACGCAGTGATCTACACCGGCTTTCTCAAACGCGCCACACCGCAGAACATCGTCATTGGCGGCCTGGCCGGCGCCGCCCCGCCCTTGCTGGGCTGGGTGGCGATCAGCGGGCATATCAGCGCCGAGCCATTGCTGCTGGTGCTGATCATCTTCGCCTGGACCCCGCCGCACTTCTGGGCCCTGGCCATTCACCGCAAGGAGGAGTACGCCAAGGCTGATATTCCGATGCTGCCGGTCACCCACGGCGAGCACTACACCAAGGTGCATATCCTGCTGTACACCCTGGTTTTGCTGGCGGTCAGCCTGTTGCCCTACGCCATCCACATGAGCGGGCCTTTGTACCTGGCCTGCGCCCTGGCCCTGGGTGGGCGCTTCCTGCAGTGGGCCTGGGTGTTGTACCGTGGCAGTCGGCCGCACGCGGCGATCAAGACCTTCAAGTACTCTATCTGGTACTTGTTGCTGCTGTTCATCGCGCTGCTTGTTGACCACTACCTACTGTCGAACCTATGACTCGAACCCAGAAAACCGTCTTTATTCTCGTTGCCCTGGTCGCCGTGATCCTCGGGCTTACCGTCAACAAGGTGCTCAACGGCCGCAGCGAAGGCAATCCGACCGAGCTGATTGATGCCGGCATCATCCTGCTGCCACAGAGCCGCACCGTACCTGCCGTGCAAATGACCGACGAGCAGGGGCAGCCGGTGGTGATGGACGAGCTCAAGGGCAAGTGGTCGCTGCTGTTCTTCGGCTATACCTTCTGCCCGGACATCTGCCCGACCACCCTCGCCCAGCTGCGCCAGGTGAAAAGCGAGCTGCCTAAAGAGGCAGTTGACCGTCTACAGGTAGTGTTGGTCAGTGTCGACCCGAACCGTGACACCCCGGCACAGCTGAAGCAGTACCTGGGTTATTTCGACAAGGATTTTCGCGGGGTGACCGGTTCGCTGGAGAACATCCAGAAGCTGGCCAATGCGGTGAGTATTCCGTTCATTCCGGCCGATACCAGCAAGCCGAACTACACGGTTGATCACAGCGGCAACCTGGCGTTGCTGGGGCCGGACGGCAAGCAGCGCGGGTTTATCCGGGCGCCGTTCAACAACCAGAAGCTGGTTGCGCAGTTGCCTGGGCTGGTTAAGCGCGACTAAAAGCATCGCGGGTCAAGCCCGCTCCCACAGAGATCACCTGACCTGTGAGAGTAGGCTTGACCCGCGATAGGTCTTTGAATCAGAACGCCGGCTTGACCGCGCCCTTGTACTTCTCTTCGATGAACTTCTTCACCTCAGGCGAGTGCAGCGCAGCCGCCAGCTTCTTCATGTCTTCCGAGTCCTTGTTGTCCGGGCGGGCAACCAGGATGTTCACGTAAGGCGAATCGCTGCCTTCGATGACCAGTGCGTCCTTCTCAGGGCTGAGCTTGGCTTCCAGCGCGTAGTTGGTGTTGATCAGCGCCAGGTCGACCTGGGTCAGCACACGCGGGATGGTTGCCGCTTCCAGCTCACGGAACTTCAGGTTCTTTGGATTCTCGGCGATGTCTTTGACGGTCGAGAGGATGTTGGTGTTGTCTTTGAGCTTGATCACACCGGCCTTGTCCAGCAGCAGCAAGGCACGACCGCCGTTGGTGGCGTCATTGGGGATGACCACGGTGGCGGTCGATGGCAGCTCGTCGAGCTTCTTGTACTTGCTCGAGTAGGCGCCCAGCGGTTCCAGGTGCACACCGGCAACGCTCACCAGCGCGGTGCCCTTGGCCTTGTTGAACTCATCCAGGTATGGCTGGTGCTGGAAGAAGTTGGCGTCCAGGCGCTTCTCGGCCACTTGCACGTTCGGCTGGATGTAGTCGGTAAACACCTTCACCTTCAAGTCCACGCCTTCTTTGGCCAGGGCCGGTTTGACGAATTCGAGGATCTCGGCGTGCGGCACCGGGGTGGCGGCGACGGTCAGGGTCTCGGCCTGGGCCGAGAAGGCCGCGACAGCGGCGACAACAGCAAGCAGCTTTTTCATCAAATCACTCCTTGTGAGGGCCAGTCCGGCCCCCGGTGCGTCGGCAGTGCCGACCCATGGGGTTACTTACGGGAAAAATGCACAACCAGTTTGTCGCCCACGCTTTGCAGGACTTGAACCAGTACCAGCAGCAGGACCACGGTGACCACCATCACGTCGGTCTGGAAACGTTGGTAGCCGAAGCGGATCGCCAGGTCACCCAGGCCGCCAGCGCCCACCACACCGGCCATCGCGGTGTACGACACTAGCGTAATGGCGGTCACGGTGATGGCCGCGAAGATGCCCGGGCGGGCCTCGGGCAGCAAGGCGTTGGTGATGATCTGGCGGGTGGTGGCGCCCATCGATTGGGTGGCTTCGATGATGCCGCGGTCGACTTCACGCAGCGCGGTTTCCACCAGGCGCGCGAAGAACGGCGTAGCCCCTACCACCAGCGGCGGGATGGCCCCGGCGACGCCCAGCGAGGTGCCGGTGATCAGCACGGTGAACGGAATCATCACGATCAGCAGGATGATGAACGGCAGCGAGCGCAGGATGTTCACCACCAGCGACAACAGCGCGTACACGCCCTTCTGTTCGAACAGCTGACGCGGGCCGCAGAGGAACAGCAGCACGCCCAGCGGCAGGCCGAGCAGTACGGTGAAGAATAACGAGCCGAACAGCATGATCATTGTGTCGATGGTAGCCAGCCAGATTTCGGCCCAGTCGACGTTGGCAAAGAAACTCAAGGCGTCCATCAACGCAGTACCTCCATATGAACATCAGCTGCAGTGAAGCGGGCGAACGCCGCTTCCATGTCGCCGCCAGTGACGGCCAGGGTCAGCTGCCCATACGGGGTGTCCTTGATGCGATCAATGCGTCCAGCCAGGATGCTGTAGTCGACGCCGGTTTCGCGGGCGACGGTACCCAGCAGTGGCGCGTAGGTCGAATCGCCCTGGAAGGTCAGGCGCACGATACGCCCTGGCACGTGGGCGAAGTCGTCGCGCTGTTCATTTTCGTCGACCTGCTCGTCTTCCTGGACGAAGCGTTTGGTGGTCGGGTGCTGCGGGTGCAGGAACACATCGGCCACCGGACCTTGCTCGACGATCTGCCCGGCATCCATCACCGCCACGCGGTCGCAGACCCGGCGGATCACGTCCATCTCGTGGGTGATGAGCACGATGGTCAGCTTCAGCTCGCGGTTGATCTCGGCCAGCAGCTGCAACACCGAGGCGGTGGTCTGCGGGTCGAGGGCGCTGGTGGCTTCGTCGCACAGCAGGATTTTCGGCTTGGTAGCCAGGGCGCGGGCGATGCCGACGCGCTGCTTCTGGCCGCCGGAAAGCTGTGCCGGGTATTTTTTCGCGTGATCGGCCAGGCCGACGCGGGCCAGCAGCTCGTTGACGCGGGTGTCGATTTCCTTGCGCGACAGCTCGCCGGCCAGGGTCAGCGGCAAGGCCACGTTATCGGCAACGGTCTTGGAGGCCAGCAGGTTGAAGTGCTGGAAGATCATCCCGACTTGCTGGCGGAATCGACGCAGATCGTTGGCGTTGAACGCAGTGACGTCTTCGCCGTCGACGATGATCTTGCCGCCGCTTGGCGCTTCCAGGCGGTTGATCAGGCGCAGCAGGGTACTTTTACCGGCGCCGGAATGGCCGATCAGCCCGAACACCTGGCCGTCTTCGACGCTCAGGTTGGTCGGGTGCAGTGCGGGGATATCCCTACCGGCTACGCGGTAGGTTTTATGAACATTTTGAAACTCGATCACGTAGCGAACCTTGTGGGGCGCATGGGAATGGGGTCAGCGGTTAGCCGGGCGCGCATTTTAGCCTGTTCGTATAGAGGTACTTAGCATTTATTTCGCAATTGACCAATGCTACTGGAATAACGCGATCAGTGGTCAATCCGAAGGAACGCCTGCAGGGGCCATCAGTCACTACTGAATAGGGCCCACCGTGGGGTCGAACCGTAGGACTGATTGAGTGAGGAGAGCACACTGATGCCCAGCAAGAAGAACCCGCCCAAGGAAAGCCAACTCGCCGGTACCGACACCCCGGACCGGGCCAACACCAATGCCAAGCTGCAAAGCCTGGAAACATTTCGTAGTGACGCCACCGGCCAGGCGCTGCGCACCAACCAGGGGGTCAAGGTTGCCGACAACCAGAACACCCTGAAAGCCGGTGACCGTGGCCCGTCGTTGCTGGAAGATTTCATCATGCGTGAAAAGATCACGCATTTTGACCATGAGCGTATTCCCGAGCGCATCGTCCATGCCCGCGGTACCGGGGCCCATGGCTACTTTCAGGCTAACCAGTCACATGCCGCACTGACCAAGGCAGGTTTCCTCCAGGACCCGGAGAAAATCACCCCGGTGTTCGTGCGTTTTTCCACCGTCCAGGGCCCGCGCGGCTCGGGCGATACCGTGCGCGATGTGCGCGGTTTCGCCGTGAAGTTCTTCACCGACGAAGGCAACTTCGACCTGGTGGGCAACAACATGCCGGTGTTCTTCATTCAGGATGCGATCAAGTTCCCCGACTTCGTTCATGCGGTAAAACCTGAGCCGCACAACGAAATTCCTACCGGTGGCTCGGCCCACGACACCTTCTGGGACTTCGTCTCGCTGGTGCCGGAGTCGGCACACATGGTGATCTGGGCGATGTCCGACCGCGCCATTCCCAAAAGCCTGCGGACCATGCAGGGTTTTGGCGTGCACACCTTTCGCCTGATCAATGCCGAGGGCAAGTCGAGCTTCGTCAAATTCCACTGGAAGCCCAAGGCGGGCGTGTGTTCGCTGCTCTGGGACGAAGCGCAGAAGCTGGCCGGCAAAGACACCGACTACCACCGTCGTGACCTGTGGGAAGCGATCGAAACCGGTAATTACCCGGAGTGGGAGTTCGGTGTGCAGATCGTTGCCGAAGAAGACGAGCACAAGTTCGACTTCGACCTGCTCGACCCGACCAAGATCATCCCCGAAGAGCTGGTGCCGGTGACGCCGCTGGGCAAGATGGTGCTCAACCGCAACCCGGACAACTTCTTTGCCGAAATCGAACAGGTCGCGTTTTGCCCTGGGCATATCGTGCCTGGCATCGACTTTTCTAACGACCCGCTGCTGCAGGGCCGACTGTTTTCCTACACCGATACCCAGATCAGCCGCCTCGGCGGGCCGAACTTCCACGAGATTCCGATCAACCGCCCGCTGGCGCCCAACCACAACGGCCAGCGTGATGCGCTGCACCGCACCACTGTGGATAAGGGTCGCACGTCCTACGAACCCAACTCGATCGATGGCGGCTGGCCCAAAGAGACCGCACCGGCAGCCAGCGATGGTGGCTTCGAGTCGTATCCGGAGCGCATCGAAGCGCACAAGGTGCGCCAGCGCAGCCCGTCGTTCGCCGACCACTTCTCCCAGGCACGGCTGTTCTTCCAGAGCATGAGCCCGACCGAGCAGGAGCACATCATCAGCGCCTACAGCTTCGAGCTGGGCAAAGTTGAGCGGGAGTTCATCCGCGCCCGTGAGGTCAACGAGATCCTTGCCAACATCGACCTCAAGCTGGCGGCGCGAGTGGCTGCCAATCTTGGCCTGCCGGCGCCGAAGAAAGGTACGGTGGATGTGCCTCAGCCAAGCCTTAAAGAATCGCCGGCGCTGAGCCAGATGAACCTGCTCGGCGAAGGCATCAAGGGCCGCAAGGTAGCAGTACTGGTGGCTGATGGCGTGGATGGCGACAGTGTCGATAGCCTGGTCAAGGCGTTGCAAGCCGAGAGCGCGCAGATCAAGATCCTTGGCCCGACCTCGGCGCCGGTGAAAACCGCCCAGGGCAAGGTGCTGGCCGTGGATGCCTCGATGGAAGGCATGCCGTCGGTGATCTTCGATGCGGCCTGGGTGCCGGGCGGCAAGGCTTCGCTACAAGCCCTGGCCGGTGATGGTGTGGCGTTGCACTTCCTGCTCGAAGCCTACAAGCACCTCAAACCCATTGGCCTGGCCAGCGAGGCGCAGGTCGTTCTCGACAAGCTGGGGCTCAAAGCCGACAGCGGCTTGCTGCTGGGCAATGATGACAAAGCCTACAAGGCTTTCATCACGGCAATCAGCAAGCATCGGGTGTGGGAGCGTGAAGCCGCGGCGAAAGCCATTCCGGCGTAATGCACAAACAGGGTGCCCATCAGGGCACCCTTTTCGTTATGGACGGCGTGGGATGAGCACCGCCTGGGCAGGCTGGTTACGATGAATCTCGTGGCTTTGCTGCAAGGCAAAATCACTGTCGAGTTTTTTTACCCGTTTGCCCAGCAAGGTTTGCAGCCAGGGTGCATCCTGCTTGCGCGGCACCTGGAACACCACATCGCACTGGTAATTGACCACGTCAGTAGCGATGTCATCCAGTTGCTTGCGCATTTCGCGAATGTTGGTGGTTTTCAAGGCAACCACGGTGCTCTGGGCGGTCGGGTCGATCAGCTTGGCTGCCGGGCGTGCTTCGGCGGCTTTGAGTGCGGCCTCGGCTTTATCGAGCTCGGCCTTGCGCGCCTGGGCGATAGCGCCGTTGACGCCGCCCGTCAGCGCCGGAGCCTTGGGCATCAGCGCGCGGGCGCGGGCCAGGGCGGTGGCAGCCGCGTTCACATCGCCCTTTTGCAGGACGATCTGGCTGCGCTGCAGATAGGCTTCGGCCAATTGACGCTGGTATTGCTCGATCCGGCTGTCATTCGGCGCCTGGCTTTGCAGGGTGGCGAGTTGATCTTCGGCAGTGGCCAGCTCGCTGCTGGCGATACTTTGCTCCAGCTGCTGCCAGGCATCAGGCTGGGCAGGCACGGCGGCGTTGTCGGCCGGGGTGCTGGAGCACGCGGCGAGGATCAGTGAAAACGCGGCAAGGAGCAGATAACGGGAGGCGAACGGCTTCATTCCTGCGACTCTCTATTTGCGCAAAAAGCGAGCAAGTCTACACCCAGTCCGCAGACTCGAAAATAACTCTTCAGGACCCCGCGCGTTTTTAAATGTCGCAGGGTGCAACCGCCCTGGCTGCACCCCACGTCTTCAGCGCCGGGGCAGCGCCAGGCTCAGCAAGAATAGCACTGCGGCGCAGACCACGATGGACGGCCCGGCCGGCGTGTCCTTGAACCACGACAACGCCAGGCCGCCGCACACCGCGGTAACCCCCAGCAGGCTGGCGCCCAGGGCCATCTGCTCGGGCGAGCGGGCGTGACGTTGCGCCGCAGCGGCGGGGATGATCAATAGCGAGGTAATCAGCAGTACGCCGACGATCTTCATCGCCACGGCGATCACCACCGCGATCAGCAGCATCAGCGCCAGGCGCAGCGCGGCGACCGGCAAACCTTCGACCATCGCCAGCTCTTCATGCACGGTGACCGCCAGTAGCGGGCGCCACAGCACCACCAGCAACAGCAGCACCGCAGCGCTGCCACCGAGAATCCAGGCCAGGTCCCCCGGGCTGATCGCCAGCAGGTCGCCGAACAGGTAGGCCATCAGGTCGATGCGCACATCGTGCATGAAGCTCAGCACCACCAGGCCAAGGGAAAGCGTGCTCGGTGCGAGAATCCCCAGCAGGGTGTCGGAGGCCAGTGGCTGGCGCTGTTGCAAGGTCACCAGCAAGATCGCCAGCAACAGGCAGCCGACAGTCACAGCCAGCGCCGGGCTGACATCCAGCACGAAACCCAGGGCGACGCCGAGCAACGCGGCATGGGACAGGGTGTCGCCAAAATAGGCCATGCGCCGCCAGACCACGAAGGATCCCAGAGGGCCGGCGACCAGTGCCAGGGCCAAACCTGCGAGCAGGGCGTAAAGCAGAAAATCAGCCATGCTTGCAGTGATCTCCATGAACGTGGCCGCCTTTGGCCGGGGCGACCACCGAGCCGTGCAGGTCGTGAGCGTGGTCGTGATGGTGGTGATAGATCGCCAGGCTCGGCGCGTTGCTGCCGAACAGCTCGACGAACGCCGGGTCGCCGCTGACCTGCTCGGGGTGGCCGGAACAGCAGACATGGCGGTTGAGGCAGACCACCTGGTCGGTGGTGCTCATTACCAGGTGCAGGTCGTGGGAAACCATCAGCACGCCGCAGCCGTGGCGGTCGCGCAGGCGGGTGATCAGGCTGTACAGCTCGGACTGGCCGGCGACGTCGACACCCTGCACCGGCTCATCGAGCACCAGCAGCTCGGGTTCGCGCAACAGTGCGCGGGCCAGCAGCACGCGCTGCATTTCACCGCCGGAAATACCCTGGATCGGGCTGTCGATGACCTTTTCGGCGCCGACTTCCATGAGTGCCGACAAGGCTGCGGCGCGATCAACGCCGGGCACCAGGCGCAAGAAGCGCAGGACCGAAAGCGGCAAGGTGGCATCGACCTGAAGCTTTTGCGGCATGTAGCCGATGCGCAGCCGCGGCTTGCGCCAGACCGTACCGGTATGCGGCTTGAGCAGGCCAAGCACGGCGCGCACCAGGGTGGTCTTGCCGGCGCCGTTGGGGCCGATCAGGGTGACGATCTGCCCGGGCTCCACGGCCAGGTCAATGCTGTCGAGCACCGCTTGGCCGGCGAAGCTCACGCCCACCTGCTCAAGGCGAATCAGCGTATTGCTCATCAGGCGCTCCGGCAGTTGCTGCACAGGCCGACCACTTCGACCGTTTGTGCTTCGACGCTGAAACCGACGTCCTTGGCGCTGGCGACGATGGCGTCGCTGATGCTGCTTTGCTCAAGCTCGATGGCCACGTGGCATTCGCGGCAAATCAGGAACTGGCCTTGGTGCGCGTGCTCGGGGTGGCTGCAGCCGATAAAGGCGTTGAGCGAGGCAATGCGGTGCACCAGGCTGTTGTCCAGGAGGAAATCCAGCGCCCGGTACACGGTCGGCGGCGCAGCCCGGCGGCCATCCTGCTCGCTTAGCACGGCGAGGATGTCGTAGGCGCCCAGCGGCTTGTGGCTCTGCCACACCAGCTCCAGCACGCGGCGGCGCAAAGCGGTCAGGCGCACACCCTGGCGTGCGCACAGCGCATCGGCCTCGGCCAGGGCGCTGTGTACGCAATGGGAGTGGTCGTGGGGGCGGTTGGCCAGCGGGGTTTTAGGCATGAGCGGCGACGGTTCTGATTGGAGACGTTATTATGTTACCTGTTTCAGCCCCTGTGAGTGGTCATCGTGTCCCGATTTTTTGCCCTTTTTGTCGCTTTTATCACCACTCTGGTGATGGCCCAGGCACAGGCCGAAGTGCGTGTGCTGACCAGCATCAAGCCCCTGCAACAGATCGCTGCGGCGGTTCAGGACGGCGTCGGTACGCCTGAAGTGCTGCTGCCGCCAGGCGCCTCGCCGCACCATTACGCCCTGCGTCCTTCCGACGTACGGCGCGTGGGCGACGTCGAGCTGCTGTACTGGATTGGCCCGGACATGGAGGGCTTTCTGCCGCGGGTGCTCAAAGGCCGCAGCAAGCCAAGCGTTGCCGTGCAGGAGCTGCCCGGCCTGCACCTGCGCCATTTTGGCGAAGATAGCCACTCCCATGACGAAGATGGCGACGATCATGATCATGATCACCGCCCAGGCAGCCTCGATGCCCACCTCTGGCTGTCGTCGGTCAACGCCCGGGTGATTGCGGCGAAGATGGCCACTGACCTTAGCGCTGCCGATCCGGCCAATGCCGCGCGCTACCTGAGCAATCTCAAGGCCTTCGGCGAGCGTCTGGATGCACTGGACGGGCGTCTGAAAAAGCGCCTGGCCGGTGTCAACGGCAAGCCGTTTTTCGTTTTCCATGAGGCTTTTGACTATTTCGAGTCGGCCTACGGCCTGAAGCACACCGGGGTTTTCAGCGTGGCAGCAGAGGTGCAGCCAGGCGCCCAGCACGTGGCGGCGATGCGCAAACGCCTGCAGGAAGTGGGCAAGACCTGTGTGTTTAGCGAGCCGCCACTGCGGCCACGCTTGGCCGAGACGCTGACGGCGGGGCTGCCGGTGACTCTGGTGGAGCTGGATGCGCTGGGTGGTACGGCGCCGGCCAGTGCCCAGGGCTATGAGCAGTTGCTGGAGACGCTGGGGAATGATCTGGCGGGGTGCCTGGAGAAGTTGTGACGCCCTGATCGCGGGGCAAGCCCGCTCCCACCTATTGTAGGAGCGGGCTTGCCCCGCGATGTTTCAAAGCGCAAACGGCAACGCTATCTCTACCTGCTGGCGCGCCGCCAGGCGTACTTCGAAGTCGGCCGGATCGTGAATCAGCACGTCCATCCCGGCAAACGACTCGGCGGCAATCAGGCGCGACAGCCAGAAACGTACGCAGGCAATGCGCAGCATCACCGGCCACAGGTTGGCCTCGGCCGAGGTGAACGGTCGCAGCGCTGCATAAGCGCCGAGCAGCGCCCGCGCCCTCGGGCCGTCGATGATCCCGGCGTCATCGCAGCACCAGTCGTTCAAGGTGATCGCCAGGTCGTAGAGCATCGGCCCCGAGCAGGCATTGTAGAAGTCGATCAGGCCGGTCAGGTGAGTGCCTTCGAACAGCACGTTGTCACGGAACAGGTCGGCATGCAGGTTGGCCCTCGGCAGCGCCATGATCTGCGCCTTGTGCTCGACCACCTCGTCCAGGCACGCCTGCAGCAACTGGCGCTGTTCGGCGTTCAGGCGCGGCATCAGCTCGGCGCCGGTCTCGAGCATCCAGTCCAGGCCGCGGTCGGTCTTGCGTTCCAGCACTTTGTCGCGGGTGGCCAGGTGCAGGTGCCCGAGCAGTTCGCCTACCTGTACGCAGTGCTGATTGTTGGCGCTCTTGATGTGTTTGCCCGGCAGCCGTGGTTGCAGCAATGCAGGCTTGCCGGCCAGTTCACGCAGGGCAACGCCGTCGTTGCCACGCAGGGCGTAGGGCACCGGCAGGTCGGCTTCGTGCAGCACGTCGAGCAGTTCGATGAAGAACGGCAGGTCCTGGATCGGCCCGCGTTCGACCAGCGTCAGCACATACTCTCCCTGTTCCAGACTGACAAAGAAGTTGCTGTTCTCGGTGCCGGCGGCAATGCCCTGGAAGTCCCGCAGGCGGCCCAGGCCGTACGGCGCCAGAAAGGTTTCCAGCTCAGGCCGGGTCAGGGGGGTGAAGACTGACATGATCAAAAATTGCCCATACGGGCACTTCAGCAGGGAAGTGCCAGGTTGATGTAAAGGGTACGGCCTACTTCCACTCGAAGATTTTCCACGACGGGATCAGCATGTCCGGTTGGTCGGAGCGGACAAAATTGCCGTCCGAGCCATCGGCACGTACCAGGAAATAAGGTTTGCCGCCTTTGGGCGTCACCTTGATTGCATACAGGAAGCCATTTTGCCGGTATTCCTGGATGGTTTTGTCGCCTTCCGTGCGAATGGTTACCTCCGGATCAGCCGATGGCGCGTCATCCGCTGCCAGGGCGACGACCGGAGTGACTGCCAACAGGCTGAGCAGCAACAGGCGATTTAGTGTACCCATGATAACCTTGTCCCTTTGTCGTCAATGTTCCGGACATTCTAGCGCCGGGCCCGTCGAAAAGGTTGATTCTGCACATGAGCCAAGCTCCCCTCGTCCTGGTGGACGGTTCCTCGTACCTGTACCGCGCCTTTCACGCGCTGCCACCACTGACTACCTCCAAGGGCCTGCCGACCGGCGCGGTCAAGGGCGTGCTGAACATGCTCAAAAGCCTGCGCAAGCAGTATCCGGACAGCCTGTTCGCGGTGGTCTTCGACGCCAAGGGCGGCACTTTTCGCGACGAAATGTTCGCCGAGTACAAGGCCAACCGGCCGAGCATGCCCGACGACCTGCGCGTGCAGATCGAACCGCTGCACGCCAGCGTGCGCGCCCTGGGCTACCCGCTGCTGTGCGTCGAAGGCGTGGAAGCCGATGACGTGATCGGCACCCTGGCGCGCAGCAGTGCCGCGGCCGGGCGTCCGGTGATCATCTCCACCGGCGACAAGGACATGGCCCAGCTGGTCGATGGCCACATTACGCTGGTCAACACCATGACCGGTACCGTGCTCGACGTCGCTGGCGTGCACGAGAAATTCGGCGTCGGTCCTGAACACATCATCGACTTCCTCGCCCTGATGGGCGACAAGGTCGACAATATCCCGGGTGTGCCTGGAGTGGGCGAAAAGACCGCGGTGGGCCTGCTGACCGGTATCGGTGGTGGCCTGAGCGATCTGTATAACAATCTCGACAAGGTGCCGGCCCTGGCCATCCGCGGCGCCAAGACTCTGCCGGCCAAGCTGGAAGAGCACCGCGACGCCGCGTTCCTGTCCTATGAGCTGGCAACCATCAAGATCGACGTGCCGCTGGATGTCGAAGTCGATGCGCTGGTGTGCGGCGAGCCCGACCGTGACGCGTTGCTGGCGCTGTACACCGAGATGGAGTTCAAGAGCTGGGTCGACGAAGTCCAGCGCGACGCCAAGCGCGCCGGCCAGGAAGTCGTGGTCGAAGCACCGCAGGAAGTGGTCGAAGCCCAGTACGAAACCATCCTTGACCAGGCCCGCTTTGATGCCTGGCTGGAGAAGCTGCGCCAGGCGCCGCTGTTTGCCTTCGACACCGAAACCACCGGCCTCGATGCCCAGCAGGCGCAACTGGTCGGTGTGTCGTTCGCGGTCCAGGCCCATGAAGGCGCTTATGTGCCGCTGACCCATTCCTACATGGGCGTGCCCGAGCAACTTGACCGCGACAGCGTGCTGCTGGCGCTCAAGCCGCTGCTGGAAGACCCGAGCAAGGTCAAGGTGGCGCAGAACGCCAAGTACGACATGAACATCCTGGCCAATTGCGCCATCGGCGGCGATTTTGCCAACGGCATCCAGATGCAGGGCGTGGCCTTCGACACCATGCTCGAGTCCTACGTGCTCGACTCCACCGCCACCCGTCACGACATGGACAGCCTGGCGCTCAAGTACCTGAGCCATACCACCATCGGCTTTACCGACATCGCCGGCAAAGGTGCCAAACAGCTGACCTTCGACCAGATCAGCCTGGAACAGGCCGGCCCCTATGCCGCCGAAGACGCCGACGTCACCCTGCGTCTGCACCAGACCCTCCAGCAGAAGCTTGCGCAGATTCCAAGCCTGCAATCGGTGCTGACCGACATCGAAATGCCGCTGGTGCCGGTGCTGGCCAAGATCGAGCGCCAGGGTGCGTTGGTCGATGCCAAGCTGCTGGGCGTGCAAAGTATCGAGCTGGGCGAGAAAATGGCCGAGCTGGAACGCCAGGCCTTCGAGATCGCCGGTGAGGAGTTCAACCTCGGCTCGCCCAAGCAACTGGGCGTGATCCTCTACGACAAGCTGGGCATGCCGGTGCTCAACAAGACCGCCAAGGGCCAGGCTTCCACCGCCGAAGCGGTGCTGGCGGAACTGGCCGATATGGACTTCCCGCTGCCCAAGGTGCTGATGCAGTACCGCTCCCTGAGCAAGCTCAAGAGCACCTACACCGACCGCCTGCCGGAGCAGATCAACCCGCGCACCGGGCGAATCCACACCTCCTACCACCAGGCGGTGGCGGCCACCGGGCGCCTGTCGTCCAGTGATCCGAACCTGCAGAACATCCCGATCCGTACCGCCGAAGGCCGGCGGATTCGCCAGGCCTTCGTCGCCGCACCGGGTTACAAACTACTGGCTGCGGACTATTCGCAGATCGAGTTGCGGATCATGGCGCACCTGGCCCAGGACGAAGGCCTGCTGCACGCCTTCCGCAACGACCTGGACGTGCACCGGGCCACCGCCGCCGAGGTTTTCGGCGTCGACCTGGAGCAGGTCACCATCGACCAGCGCCGCAGCGCCAAGGCCATCAACTTCGGCCTGATCTACGGCATGAGCGCCTTCGGTCTGGCCAAGCAGATCGGCGTTGACCGCAAACAGTCCCAGGCTTATATCGACCGTTACTTCGCCCGTTACCCGGGCGTGCTGGCCTACATGGAACGCACCCGCGCCCAGGCTGCCGAGCAAGGTTATGTTGAAACCCTGTTTGGCCGGCGCCTGTACCTGCCAGAGATCAACGCCAAGAACCCGGCCCTGCGCAAAGGCGCCGAGCGCACCGCGATCAACGCGCCGATGCAGGGCACGGCGGCCGACATCATCAAGCGCGCCATGGTCGCGGTGGATAACTGGCTGAGCGATTCGGACCTGGATGCCCGGGTGATCCTCCAGGTGCACGATGAACTGGTGCTGGAGGTGCGCGAAGACTTGGTCGAGCAAGTGCGCGAGCAAATTCGTCCACACATGAGCGGGGCTGCCCAACTGGATGTTCCGCTGCTGGTTGAGGTCGGCGTGGGGTCAAATTGGGACGAAGCGCACTAAAAATGCGCTGAAATTCGGGGAAAAGCTGCGGCATATCGTCGCGGCTTTTGGCTGGCCTGATGCCATTAGCGCCGGAAAATTCCCATCTATCGCAAATAGTTTTTAAACGTCCGGAACTAAACCGGTGAACTGCGACTCAGAGTAACTGAATGGCTGGTGAAGCCCTTCGATGCTCCTATGTTGTGTTAAGTGTTGGCAGATATCTGGACCCCGCCCTAGCGGTCCGGAACTTGGACCCCGAACTTCCCCCTCCCCATACGAAGTCCGGGGTTTTTTTTGCCCGGTGTTTGCCGGGCGGCCCTTATTCTGCGGGCTTGTCCGCCAGTTCCATCCAGCGTGCCAGCACCCCGTAAGCCTCTTCCAGGCCCTGGCGCTTGGGCGCCGAGAACAGCTGGATCGAGACGCTGTCACCCCAGCCTTTGCGAATTTCTGCCTGCACTTTGAGCAGGGTGTTCTTGGCCGCGCCAAAGGTCAGCTTGTCGGCCTTGGTCAGCAGGATGTGCATCGGCATGCCCGAAGCGCGCGACCAGTCGAGCATCATCATGTCGAAGTCGGTCATCGGATGGCGCACGTCCATCATCAGGATCAAGCCCTTCAAGGCCTCGCGGCTGCCCAGGTAGGCCTCCAGGTGGCGCTGCCAGTGCTGCTTGAGCGGGATCGGCACCTTGGCATAACCGTAGCCCGGCAAGTCGACCAAACGCCGTTCATCGTCCAGACTGAAGAAGTTCAACAGCTGGGTGCGCCCCGGGGTTTTCGAGGTGCGCGCCAGGCTGGCGTGGGTCAGGGTGTTCAGGGCGCTGGACTTGCCGGCGTTGGAGCGGCCAGCGAAAGCTACTTCATAGCCCTGGTCGGGCGGACACTGGTCGACCTTGGCAGCACTGATGGCGAATTTGGCCTGTTGGCAGAGGCCGAGGATGGGGTTTTTGACTTGCATGGGATATCCGGTGTGGGCGTTGCCAGAGGCGGGCTCGGCAAGCGGTGTCGTTTCCGTTTCAGTAACGGGAGTATATAATGCCCCAGATTTTGTGTGCGCATTATCCCAGCGTAGGAGGATGTGCACGGGGGCATCGGATTCAAGCTTGCGCATTAGAACGCAGTGCAGCCCCCAACCCTGAAAGGTCGTTCGCATGACGAAATGGCTGCTTGTTGTCGGTGTCTTGATACCGTTATTCAGCGCTCAGGCTACACAGGATCCCGAGGCGTTGTACAACCGCACGTGTGCGGCTTGTCACGCCGGGCAGCTGCCACAGGCACCGAAAGCGGGTGATCGTGCGGCTTGGGAGCCAAGACTGGCGAAGGGTATGGAGATACTGGTGGTGCATGTCACCCAGGGTTTCAAGGCTATGCCAATGCGTGGATTGTGCATGGACTGCAGTGCCGAGGACTACCAGGCGATCATCCAGTGGATGAGCCGAAGTCCCGATACATAACTCTTTCACCCTTAGCCGTAGTTGGATTAGCTGATGAACAAACTACTCGTGAGTCTGCTGTTGACCTTGGGCATCACCGGTGCAGCCAATGCCGCAGAGCCTATCAAAGGGGATGCCGCTGCTGGTCAGGCCAAAACTGCTGTATGTGGCGCTTGTCACAATCCGGACGGCAATAGCCTGGCGCCGAACTTCCCGAAACTTGCAGGCCAGGGTGAGCGCTACCTGTTGAAACAACTGCACGAGATCAAGGACGGCAAGCGCACCGTGCTGGAAATGACCGGCATGCTGGCCGCCTTCAGCGACCAGGACCTGGCCGACATCGCCGCCTACTTCTCCAGCCAGAAAGGCAGCGTTGGCGCGGCTGATCCGAAGCTGGTCGAGCGGGGGCGCGCGCTGTTCAACGGCGGCAACATCGAAAAAGGCCTGCCGGCCTGCACCGGCTGCCACTCGCCTAACGGCGCAGGCATCGCCCTGGCCGGTTTCCCGCACCTGGGTGGCCAGCACGCCAGCTATGTAGCCAAGCAACTGACCGACTTCCGCGAAGGCAACCGCACCAACGATGGCGATGCCACGACCATGCGCACCATCGCCGCCAAGCTGAGCAACAAGGACATCGAAGCACTGTCCAGCTACATCCAGGGTCTGCACTGATCCGCGCTTTAACGCTGGGTTAATACTGCGGCGCAAAGATGAAAAGGGTGGCTTCGGCCGCCCTTTTTTGTGCCCGCTGCCGTTACACTAACGAACTCGGGCCTGCCTCGACCTGTCCTACGACCGGTCCCGCCAAGGCGACTCTATTGACTGCTCAGGAGTAAAGCATGCGTAATCTGATTCTCGGCGCCGCGCTGGTCACCGCCAGCCTCTTCGGCATGACTGCCCAGGCCGCCGAACCGGTAGCCTTCGACCAGTATACCGAGCTGAGCAACCCGGTTCCGGTGTCGGTCCCTGGCAAAATCGAGGTGGTCGAGCTGTTCTGGTATGGCTGCCCGCACTGCTACAGCTTCGAGCCAGTGATCAATCCATGGGTTGAGAAACTGCCAAAAGACGTCAACTTCAAGCGCATTCCGGCCATGTTCGGCGGCCCTTGGGATGCCCACGGGCAGATGTTCCTGACCCTCGAAGCCATGGGCGTTGAACACAAGGTTCACGCTGCCGTGTTCGAGGCGATTCAGGTTCAGCGCAAGCGCCTGACCAAGCCGGACGAAATGGCTGATTTCCTCGAAACCCAAGGCGTTGATCGCGCCAAGTTCCTCGCCACCTTCAACTCCTTCGCCATCAAGGGCCAGGTGAAACAGGCCAAGGACCTGGCGAAGAAGTACGGTATCACTGGCGTGCCGAGCATGGTCGTCAACGGCAAGTACCGCTTCGACCTGGGCACCGCCAAGGGGCCGGAAGGCGTGCTGAACGTTGCTGACTACCTGATCGACAAGGAGCGCGCCGCTAAGTAAGCGGCGCCAGCCATGCGCCGCTGGAGAACCGAGCGTGGCGTTGGCCTGCGTGATCCGCAGGTCAACGAACATCACCTGCAGGCCAACGGCCTGCCTGAGGACGGCCGGCTGCGGCTGCTCAGTTTCAATATCCAGGTCGGCATCAGTACCGAGCGTTACCGTCATTACCTGACCCGTGGCTGGCAGCACCTGCTGCCGCACACCGGGCGGGCCGGCAACCTGCAGAAGATCGGCGACCTGCTCGCCGACTTCGACCTGGTCGCCCTGCAGGAAGCCGATGGCGGCAGTCTGCGCTCAGGCTACGTCAACCAGGTCGAGTACCTGGCCCAGCTTGGTGCCTTCCCGTACTGGTACCAGCAGCTCAACCGCAACCTCGGGCGCCTGGCCCAGCACAGCAACGGTGTGCTCAGCCGCCTGAAACCGCAACTGCTTGAAGATCATCCCCTGCCCGGCCCGGCAGGACGCGGAGCGATCCTGGTGCGTTTCGGTGAAGGTGAAGACGCCCTGGTGGTAGTAATGATGCACCTGGCCCTGGGCTCCAAGACCCGGGCCCGGCAGCTTGCCTACATTCGCGAACTGATCGGCGGCTACCGCCATCAGGTTTTGATGGGCGACATGAACACCCATGCCACCGACCTGCTCGAGCACTCGCCGCTACGCGATCTGGGCCTGATTGCACCCCAGGTTCAAGCCACCTTCCCCAGCTGGCGGCCGCAACGCTGCCTTGATCATATTCTGCTCAGCCCGAGCCTGACCCTGGAGCGGGTCGAGGTTCTGGCTCAGCCTATTTCCGATCATCTTCCGGTCGCGGTTGAGATTCGTTTGCCTGATGCCCTCGCTGTGGATACGCTGCCCGCTTTGAGCTAATTGCCATTACCCTCTGCGGACCCAGGCATGACCGACGAAGCCCAGCGCTGGAAAGAAAAATACCTCAAGAGTATCGAACAGCAAGAGAAGCTGGAGCGCCGTTGGGAGGCTCGCCTCGACCTGTTGCGCCGTGGTCTTGTGCGCAGCACCCTGGCCGCCGAAGGCAGCGACCGCGCGGTGGACCAGTGCATGAAGGAAATGCGCGAGGTGATCCGCACCGACAACATGGACGCCGCCCTCGCCGGCTTGATCCCGCGCCTGGAAAAGGCCGTGCTCGATTCCGAGCAGCGCCGGGAAACCCGCATCGCCCAGGTTACCACTGCCCTCACCTCGCTGGTCAGCCAGCTGCAAACCCTGCCCTTGCCCAGCGACGTCAGCCGGCCGCTGAAAAAGTTCGCCAAGCAGGTCGAGGCCCGCGCCAGCCAGTCGCGCGAGATGCCCCTGCTGCTGGGAGAGCTGAGCGGCCTGCAGGGCCAGGCGCTGTCGGCGCTGGAGCGGCCTGAAGAGGCGCAGCGTCCCGGGTTGTTGCAGCGTCTGTTTGGCAACCGCGAAGCCGAGGCCGAAGAAGCCCTGCAGCCGGCGCTCGCAGGTACAGCGGCGGCGCTGCCTGAGGTCAGAGAGCAGCCTGCGCCCGTGGTGCATGAGCCCCTCGCCATCGATATCGATGAGCTGCAGCCCATGCCGGTTGCTGCAGAGGTGCAGGTCGAAAAATTCGAGCCTGCAACCGTCGAGGTTCAAGCAAGCGAAGAGCCGCAGGTTGAAGTTGCCTCCGAGCCTGAGCCGGTTGCGCAGCTGTCAATCGAACCCGTTGTTGAAGCTGAACTGCCAGCGCTACCCGAGCCCGTCATACTGGACTCCGAGCAGGACGTACTGGCCTTGCTCGAGCACAGCCCGGACGAGCCGCAGGCTGACCTGGCAGAAGCAGAGCCGGTAGATGACGAAGAGGCCCAGTACGCCCTGCCCGACGGCACCGAGCCCACCTATAGCTCGGTCGCGGCGCATATCGAAGAGACCCTGCTCGGCCTGCTCGACGACCTGACCTTGCCCGAACGCCACAAGGCCCAGGCGCAGTCAATGCGCGAGCGCCTGGAGCACGGCCTGAACTGGTACGAACTGCTGCCGGTGCTGGATGACCTGGCGGTGTTGATGTTGGCAATCAACGACAGCGGCCAGCACGAGTTTGAAGCTTACTTGCAGCAACTCAACGAACGCCTGGAATCGTTCCAGAGCCACCTGCATGAAGCCAGCGAAGGCCATGCCGACAACACCTCGGCCGCCCGCGACCTCGACAGCCAGTTGCGTGAGCAGGTCGATGGCCTGCAAAGCAGCGTGCAGGGCGCGGCCGACCTGGGCAGCCTCAAGCACATCCTGGAAAACCGCCTCGAAGGCTTGCTCGGCACCATGGACGAGCATCAGCAGCAGCGCGATCAGCGCGAGCAGGACATGGCCAGCCGTCTGCAAGGCCTGGCCGAGCGGGTGGCGAGCATGGAGCAGGAAGCCCTGGGCTACCGCGAGCACCTTGAAGAGCAGCGCCAGAAAGCCCTGATCGATCCACTTACCGGGCTGCCCAACCGCGCCGCCTGGTCGGAGCGGGTCGATCAGGAAGTGCTGCAATGGCAGGAAAGCGGCGGCCATCTGTTGATGGCGATCCTCGACCTCGATCATTTCAAGCGTATCAACGACAGCTACGGCCACCTGGCCGGTGACAAGGTTTTGAAAATTGTCGCCAGCGTGCTGCGCAAGCGCCTGCGCAGCCAGGATTTCATCGCCCGCTTTGGGGGTGAGGAGTTCGTCCTGCTGATCCCGCAAACCTCGCTGGCAGCTGGCTGCCAACTGGCAGAAACCCTGCGGGCAGCCATTGAAGCCTGCCCGTTCCACTTCAAGGGCGAGCGGGTGACCATCACCCTGTCCATCGGCATCAGCGCGTTTCGCAGCGGTGAGCGCAGCGAGGTGGTGCTCAAACGCGCGGACGAAGCGCTGTACCGGGCGAAACATCTTGGTCGAAATCGCGTCGAACAGGGCTGAGTGGCAAGGGCGAGGATACGTTAAGCTTACGCTTTGCAGACTCTGATCACAGTGCCCTCTTCATGAAAGCGTTTTTCACCGCCCTCCTGCTGCTGACGCTGGCAGGTTGCACCAGCGGTTTGCGGATCGACCGCAGCCATACTTCGGTCAACCAGGACGAACGAATCCAGTTCGTCGTCCTGCATTACACCAACGCTTCGCTGGAGCGTTCACTGAACTTGCTCACCCACGGCGAGGTCAGTAGCCATTACCTGATCGGCGACTCGCCGGCGACCGTCTACCAGCTGGTCGACGAGAGCCGCCGTGCCTGGCATGCCGGTGACAGCCAGTGGGATGGCCGTACCTGGCTCAACTCCACCTCGATCGGCATCGAGATCGTCAACCCCGGCTATACCGACACACCGACAGGGCGGGTCTGGCACCCGTACACCGAGGCGCAGGTCCAGGCGCTGATCGTCCTGCTCAAGGACATCGTCAAGCGCAACAACATCAAGCCGCGCTACATCATCGGCCACAGCGATATCGCGCCGCTGCGCAAGCTCGACCCGGGCCCGATGTTCCCCTGGAAGCGCCTGGCGGACGCAGGTCTTGGGGTCTGGCCGAACGCCCAGGCCGTGGCCCAGCAGCAAGCCTACTTCAGCGTCAATCCACCGAGCATCACCTGGTATCAGCAGCAGTTGAAGCGCTTTGGCTACGCCATCGAGCAAACCGGTGAGTACGATGTGAGCACCAAGCACGTGCTGGCAGCCTTCCAGATGCGCTTTCGTCCGCAGCGCTTCGATGGCATGCCAGACGCCCAGACGGCGGCCATGTTGCAGGTGCTCAACAGCCGTCGTTGAGCCCCCACCGCCCAACGGGCAGGCTGACTCGACTGGCAGTTGCTATACCTCTTGGTATTCAACTGGATAATTATTGATGTCAGCTGCCCTCTCGGTGTTGCGCCATTTGCTCTATCGTCCCTGGTTACTGGCCACACTCGCGGCTACGGCCAGCGCGATCCTGCTGCTCATGGCCAGCGTCGGCGTGGCCATGCACCAGATGCAGCAAAGCGAAATCGAGCAGATGAACGCCAAGGGCGAGCGCTTTCTCGTGCGCCTGGAGCAGATCTTCGGCCAATTGCGCGAAGGTGTCGATCAACTGCAATCGCAACCGTTGCGAGGTTGCGATGCCAACATGCTGACGGCATTGCAGCAGGTCGCCTTCAACTATCGCTTCGTCTATGAAGCCGCTTACGTCGATGGCAATGTCGCCTGTTCCAACCGGGTTGGTGAGCGCACCATCAATCCCTTGCGGCCTGCAGATATCCAGGGCCCGACCTACAGCTACTGGCTCAACACTACCACCGAACCCGATGACAACCTGGCGGCGCTGATGCTGGGCCGCGGCAAGTTCCTGGTCGCCACCTCTCGCGGGCACATCACCGACGTGGTTGACCTGCCACCCGAAGGCAGCCTGCTGGTCGTACTCGACAACGGCACGCGCGCGGTGCCGGTGCTGGGCCCGCCGCAGGTCTGGCCGCCGTCCGCGGACTGGCCGCCGGCTTCCAGCGGGTCGCTGCTGGAGTTGCCTGACCGGTTGATTTACCGCATGCCGACCAAGTCACCGGACTATCAACTGGTGCTGATCGCGCCCAGGGCCAGCATGCCGCTGAAGATGAACGGCATTCTCTGGCTGCTGTTCCCTGGTAGCCTGGTTCTGGCCTGGTGCATTGGCTGGCTGGTGTTACAACTGATTCGCCAACGTCGTTCGATGAGCTCGGAGTTACAGGGCGCGCTGCGTCGGGGCGAGCTGCAGGTGCTCTACCAGCCGATTTTCGAGCTCAACAGCCGCCGTTGTGTCGGTGCCGAAGCCCTGGTGCGCTGGCGTCGCTCGGACGGCACGCTGACCAGCCCGGACCTGTTCATCCCGTTGGCGGAGAATACTGGGCAGATCCGCCAGATCACAGACTTCGTCCTCCAGCGGGTGCTCGAGCAACTCGGCCAGTTGCTGCGCGCCAACCGCCAGCTGTACATTTCGGTCAACCTGGCCGCTTGCGATGTGATGGTGCCGAGAATCGGCCGGGTGGCGGCACGCCTGCTGGCCATGCACCACGTGGCGGCCAGCCAGATTGCCTTCGAGGTTACCGAGCGTGGGTTGATCGATGTGGTGGTGGCCCGGGACAACCTGCAAGCCTTGCGCGCGGTCGGGCACCAGGTGTTGATCGATGACTTTGGTACTGGCTACTGCAGCCTGGCCTACCTGCAAACCTTGCCGGTCGATTGCCTGAAGATCGACAAGGCTTTTATCGATGCCCTGGGGCATGACGCAGCCAGCAGCGGTGTGGCGCCGCACATTATCCGCATGGCCCATGCCCTGCAGTTGCGGGTGATTGCCGAAGGTATCGAGTATGAAGACCAGGCCCTGTTGCTTAACAGTGAAGGGGTCAATTACGGCCAGGGCTGGTTGTTCGCCCACCCGCTCAACGCCCGTCAGTTCATCGAGCTGATCACCCGTGGCCGGCGGCTCGGGCCCCGGCGCATCGATGACGAAGCCTGAGCCGCAGGCGATTCAGACTGGCAAGGCCATATAGAACTGAGTGCCTTGCCCGGGCCGCGAATACACACCCATGCGCCCGCCATGCAACTGGACGATCTCCTTGCACAGCGCCAGGCCCAGCCCGGCGCCGCCCTTCTTGCGTCCGACCTGGACGAAAGGCTCGAAGATCCTGCCCTGCTGGCCGTAGGCAATGCCCTCACCGTTGTCTTCTATGCTGATGATCACCCGTTCGGCGTGGCGGCGTGCATGCAAACGGATGCGCCCGGCGGTTGGCGTATGGCGTACGGCGTTGTCGAGCAGGTTGTCCATGACCCGGTCCAGTTGCGCCGGGTCGGCCTGGATGCGCGGCAGCGGCGCGGCGAGCTCGATCTGTATCTCGATTTGCTTGTCATTGGCTGCGGCGGCGAAACGCTCACAGGCGCGCCCCAGCAGTTCGTCGATGGCACAGGGGGTGAGTTCGAGCTTTTGCAGGCCACTCTGGTAACGAGAAAAGTTCAGCAGGTCATTGATCAGCTGATTCAGGCGCTGCATTTCTTCGCCGATGGTGTCGGACAGGTCGGCTTCCCGCGAGCCGGGGGCAAATTTCAGGCGCTCGCGTAGCAAACCGAAAGCCATGTGCATGCCGGTCACCGGGGTGCGCAGTTCATGGGACGCGCGCAGGACGAACTCGCTGCGTACCCGTTCGAAGGCACGTTGCTCGGTGACATCGTGCAGCACCATCACCGCGCCGAGAATCTGCCCTTGCGGGTGGCATACCGGCGTCAGGCTGTAGGAAAGCAGCCGGGTTTCTTCATCTATTTCCAGGCGGAGGTCGTCAGGCACCCTGTCCAGGGTGCCGCCGCGCAGTACCAGGCGCAGCTGCTCGTCCAGCTCCGGGCGTTGCAGGGCATCGCCAAGGCCTGTGCCCAGGCGGGCATCTTCCCAACCCAATTGGCGCTGGGCGACCGGGTTGAGGTGCTCCAGATGACCCTGGCGATCGATGATCAGCAGGCCGTCGTCGATACTGTCGAGCACCGCTTGCAAGCGCTGCTGGCCGGCCAGAACTTCGTCGATGTTGGTCGCCTGATGCTTGCGTAAGGCTTCGGCCATCAAGCCAAAGCGGCGGGTCAGCTGGTTCAGCTCAAGGGCGTGGGATACCGGCAGGGTGAGCTCGAAGTTGCCCTGGCCGATCTGGTCGGCTGCTTTGGCCAGTGCTTCGATCGGTTGGCCGACCCGGCGGGCGATGCCATGGGCGGTGACAAAACCGAGAATCAATACTGTCAGGCCCACCAGGCCGAGCAAGCCACCAATCAACAGGGCGCGGTCATGGGCCTTCTGCTCGCTTTCGTTGATGTGCTGCAAGGCGCGTTTGTGCGACTCGACCAGGTCGGCGCGCAGCAGGTTGAAGGCATGCCCCAGCGGTTGGTCGGCGCCCAGGCTTTTCGAGGTTGCACTGCTGTTGCGGTAAGCCTGCAAGAAGGCCTGGTAGTCGATGTTGGCCTTGGCAAAACCCTGATCGCCCGGGCTCTCGTCGTCATGGTTGATGCCTTCGTCCAGTAGTTGCTGAAACTGGCGTTGCAAGGTTTCGAGGGCCGGTTTGTCCGGGACGTCATCCAGCAGCAGGGTCAACTGCTCACCCAGGTTCTGCCGCAGCCTCAGGCCCAGGTCGAGGGTGACCGAGTTCTCGCGCACCAGCGCCTGTTGCGCGCTGGCCATTTGCAGCACGCTGACCAGGCCTAGCAGCAGGCCGAACAGCGCAACGGTGATCAACGCCGAAATGCTGAGGAAAAGCCGCGTGCGCAGCTTCATCGCCAGTTTCATAAGTTGTACTGCTTGCGCTTGCGGTACAGGGTCGAGGCGTCGATTCCGAGGGTCTTGGCGGCCTGGTCGAGGGTTTCACTGGTGGCCAGTACCGCACCGATATGGGCACGTTCCAGCTCATCCAGGCTCAGCGCCGCGCCAATGCGCGGGGCATTGCTGGCCGATTGTTCGGCCATGCCCAGGTGGCTGATCTCGACGCGCTCCTGGGCGCAGATGATGCTCGCCCGTTCGACCACGTTGCGCAGCTCGCGGATATTGCCTGGCCAGCGGTAGTTGAGCAGCGCGGCGCGAGCCTCGTCGCTGAAGGCCCGGGCCGGGCGTGAATACTCCTTTACGAAGCGGGCGAGGAAGCGGTCGGCCAGGGTGAGGATATCTTCACTGCGCTCACGCAACGGCGGCAGGTGCAGGGTGATGACGTTCAGGCGGTACAGCAGGTCTTCGCGAAAGCGCCCTTCGCGGACCATGTCCTCGAGGTTGAGGTTGGTCGCGGCGAGAATCCGCACATCGGCGCGGCGGGTTACCGGGTCGCCGACCCGCTCGTATTCCTTGTCCTGGATAAAGCGCAGCAGCTTGGGCTGCAGGGTCAGTGGGAAATCGCCGATTTCATCGAGGAACAAGGTACCGCCGTCGGCCTGGTTGACCCGCCCCAGGGTGCTTTCGCTGGCGCCGGTAAAGGCCCCGCGGCTGTGGCCGAACAGCTCGCTTTCCATCAGCTCGGCAGTCAGCGACGGGCAGTTGATGGTTACGCAGGCCTTGCGCGCACGCTTGCTCCAGCCGTGAATGGCGCGGGCCAGTTCACCTTTACCGGTACCGGACTCACCAAGAATGAGGATGTTGGCGTCGGTGGTGGCGACCTGGCGAGCGGTTTCCAGCACCACCATCATCGCCGGGCTGTGCGAGTCGAGACCGTCCTTGGGTTTGCGCACTTCGCCTTCGAGGGCTTCCAGGCGTGCCGATAGCTGGCGGACTTCCAACTGCTTGGCGGTAGCCAGGCGCAACTGGTCCGGACTGCATGGCTTGACCAGATAATCGGCGGCGCCGGCCTGGATCGCATCCACCGCAGTGTCGACCGCCGAATGCGCGGTGACGATCACCACGCGCATCCATGGCGCCTGGATACGCATCTGTGCCAAAACATCCAGGCCGTTGTCTTCGCCCAGGCGCAGGTCAAGGAAACACAGGTCGAAGACTTGCCGTTGCAACAGGGTTTCGGCCTGCGCCGCGCTGTTGGCGGTGGCAACGCTGTAGCCTTCGTCTTCAAGACAGTAACGAAAGGTTCGCAGGATGGCGGACTCATCGTCGACCAGCAGAATACGGCCTTGATGTTCCTGGGCTGACTCCATTTCCTACGCTCCTTTGAGAATGATCTAGGTTAGTGTCGGAAAAATCGGGCAAGTTGCATGGTTCATTCTGATTCATTCCGTTGCCTGCATGGTAGCCGTTCGCCCAAAACTTATCTAACTCACTGAAAAATCAGCGGTTGTTGACCCGGAAGGAACTGGCACGGACGCTGCAAAGACAAAAGACTCTGAGCCCTCGGAGATTTTCTCATGTCCGCGCCCTATCCGTTGGCAGTCGCCACTGCCCTGTTCCTGCTGCTGCCGATGGCCAGCAGCGCCGCCGAATCACCCGCTTCCAGCGTGCAGCAGGCGCGCCAGGAAGGCGCCTTGCAAACGGCGCTGGCGCTCAATCGCTTACTCAACCCGTACAAGATCGAGGTCCGGGTCGAGGGCAGCATGGCGCATTTGCAAGGCGAAGTCGAAAACCAGGTGGAGCGGCAGCTGGCCGAAGCCGTTGCCCTGGCCACCCGCGGCATCGAGGCGGTGCAGAACGACCTCAAGGTCAATGCCGAACTGGTCGAGCAACCGCTCGAGCGGCGCGCCTATGCCCAGCGCCTTGAGGACGCAACCCTCGCCTCGATCATTCGCGCGCGCCTGCTGTGGAGCACCCATACCCAGGCGGCCCCTATAGAAGTAGATAGTCGTGAGGGCGTGGTCACGTTGCGCGGCCAGGTCAGCAGCGCCGAAGCCAAGGAGCTGGCGGGGGTATTGGCCAGTTCCACCGAGGGCGTTTATCTGGTCAACAACCTGATCAGCCTGAGTGCGGCCGACATGGCCAAGCTGCGCGAAGAGCGCCAGGAGCTGGTGGCCGATCCGCAGCTCAGCGACGCCTGGATCAATGACAAGGTGCAGACAAGCTTTATGTTCAGCCGCAACCTGGATGGCCCGAACATCAAGGTGGCGACCCAGGAGGGAGTGGTGCGTTTGTCTGGCGAGGTGGTCAGCAGCGAGCAAAAGACCATTGCCGTCGAGGTGGCCCGGCAGATTCGCGGGGTACGCGGGGTAGATGCCGACATGCTCAAGGTGGCAACCAAGGTGCAAGGCTGATCATGCAAAACGCACGAACGCTTTAGCCCGATCGTGCAGGATACGTTTCCGCCGAGATCGAGCGATGTAAGTAAGTTATTGATTTGCAAAGATAAAAAATTGTTTCAAGGGCTGGCATGCAGGCTGCAATGACTACATCAAGTCAACAATAAACGCAGCAGGAGGAGCACGGCATGAACCGCCAAACCGCCACCCTAGTGCAGGTTTCTTCGCTTCAGCTGCGCCAGGGGCTGTTTTTCAGTCTGGCGCTGCTGCTGACCCTGATTGGCGGTCAGCTCTACAACAGCTGGGAAACCGCGCGCAGCGCCGAGCAGCTGGCTGCCCAGGCAGCGCTGGTGGCACAGGTTCAGGCGCAGCGCTCCGTTGCACCGCTGCAGGCCCGAGTTGCACTGTCTACGCCAGTGACCACTCCAGCCGTTGTTGACACCGCTGCACCTCGTGATCGCTGGGTGTTTTAACCGAGCACCCAAGGACCTCTTCCAAAAACGGTAAGGAGAATCACCATGTTGAGTTGGGCCATCACCTTCCTGATTATCGCCATTGTCGCTGCCGTGCTGGGCTTCGGTGGTATCGCCGGCGCCGCTACCGGTATCGCGAAGATTCTGTTCATTATCTTCCTGGTGCTGTTCGTGGTGTCCTTCTTCTTTGGTCGCCGCGGTAGGGGCTGAGTATGAGCACAACGCTAGGCAGAGCCCTGGTTGCCGCCCTGATCATGGGCGGCAGCGCAGTGGCAATGGCGGCCAATGACGGCCAGGTTCGGGCCAACCAGATCCTTGGCTCGGACCCCGAATACCGGGAAACCTGGCAGGACGTGGTCAAAGATGAAGAACGTTTGCCCGAATGGGTCCTCAACCTGAGCGGTACTTCCGAGCAACAGATGTCGGCGGTTGAGGAGGATGGCGACAAGTATCTGGTCGGACCGTTGTGCGAGTCCGAGCAGAAATGCCTGAACAAGCGTCTGATCGTTGCCTTCAGTTGGGACAAGGACGAAGCCTACGGGATGCTGGTGGAAGTGCCCGAAGGCCTGCCGTCCGACAAGTCGCCCACACGCCACGCCGATTACCGTTGGCTGGGCAAGCCGGGCGAAGGCATGCAGGCCCTGCTCAAGGAGCAACTCAAGCGGGATCCGAACTGGTACTGAGGTGTTGCTCACACATCGGTACATATATAGAAGCTGAACCTTTTTCCATTTCAGGCTTCTATGCTGCGCCGCCCGAGGAAGGCAGGCGTATGACCAGGGGGCCGGGCTGCTCTGATTGTTTCAGGATCGGAGGGGCCTAGGGGTACAGGGAGTGCCCCCGATGAGGGCCGGGTCAGGTAAAGCGGTAGCGGAAGTTCCGGGTCGGATTACTGCCTTCAGGCAGAGGTGTCCGACCGGACTTCCGTAGCGCTCTTTGAGGCAATCGCCTTTTCCCCGCAACACATTCGTTTTTTCCTACCGAAGCTGTCGACGCATATTTTTGCTCGACCGTACATCGATATTTTTTCGCCCTGCCGTCCTGGCAAAGTCGCGGCGATTTCACCCATTCGGATTGTCGAACAACGCCCTTTGTCACCCAGGCACATACCTCTATATCGGCCGGATTATGGCGCTTTGGCCATCGTCGGATTTCCGAACGGTAGGCGAATAACCCATTGTGACGTACGATTTGGCCGATAAACCTCATGCCGATTCGGCATAGGGTAGTCATTTACGGCATTAGACGGAGCCCCCCCACGTGGGAATAGTTGCGCCTTTTTTCGCTGGCCTGAGCGTTCCTACGCTCGCTTGCGGTGACCTTTTACGATGTCATCGGTAGATAACAAGAAACGATACGGATCGCTGGCAACAGCTCTGGGTCGCGGTTATCAGCCTGGTGGCCGTTTCCACTTGAAGAAAAGGTAACGACATGAAGAAGGCAAAGCTAAGCCTCGCCTGGCAGATCCTCATCGGTCTGGTACTGGGGATTGCAATCGGCGCTTTACTGAACCATTTCAGTGCAGAAAAGGCATGGTGGATCAGTAACGTCCTGCAACCTGCCGGTGACATCTTCATTCGCCTGATCAAGATGATCGTCATCCCGATCGTGATTTCGTCGCTGATCGTGGGTATCGCCGGGGTTGGCGATGCGAAAAAACTCGGCAGTATCGGCCTCAAGACCATTATCTACTTCGAGGTGGTGACCACCATCGCCATCGTCGTCGGCCTGGTCCTGGCCAACCTGTTCCACCCGGGCGCTGGCATCGATATGAGCACGCTGGGTACCGTTGATATCTCCAAGTACCAGGCCACGGCGGCGGAGGTTCAACATGAACATGCGTTCATCGAGACCATCCTCAACCTGATCCCGTCGAACATCTTCGCGGCGCTGATGCGCGGTGAAATGCTGCCGATCATCTTCTTCTCGGTACTGTTTGGCCTGGGCTTGTCGAGCCTGCAGGCAGACATCCGCGACCCGCTGGTGAAAACCTTCCAGGGCGTCTCCGAAGCCATGTTCAAGGTCACTCACATGATCATGAACTACGCGCCAATCGGTGTGTTCGCGCTGATCGCCGTGACCGTAGCCAACTTCGGCTTCGCCTCGCTGCTGCCGCTGGCCAAGCTGGTACTGCTGGTGTACTTCGCCATCGCCTTCTTCGCCTTCATGGTCCTTGGCCTGGTTGCCCGCCTGTTCGGCTTCTCGGTGATCAAGCTGATGCGCATCTTCAAGGACGAACTGGTCCTGGCCTACTCCACCGCCAGCTCCGAAACCGTGCTGCCGCGCGTGATCGAGAAGATGGAAGCTTATGGTGCGCCGAAAGCCATCTGCAGCTTCGTGGTTCCGACCGGCTACTCGTTCAACCTTGACGGTTCGACCCTGTACCAGAGCATCGCGGCGATCTTCATCGCCCAGCTGTACGGCATCGACCTGTCGCTGAGCCAGCAACTGCTGCTGGTGTTGACCCTGATGGTTACCTCCAAAGGCATCGCCGGCGTACCGGGCGTGTCCTTCGTGGTCCTGCTGGCCACCCTGGGCAGCGTCGGTATCCCGCTGGAAGGCCTGGCCTTCATCGCCGGTGTTGACCGCATCATGGACATGGCCCGTACCGCCCTGAACGTTATCGGCAATGCCCTGGCGGTACTGGTTATTGCGCGTTGGGAAGGTATGTACGACGACGCCAAGGGCCAGCGCTACTGGAACTCGCTGCCGCACTGGCGCAGCAAGGAAGCCGTACCGGCTGGCAAAACTGCCAGCAAGTAAGCGCTAACCTGGCTGTAAGAAAAGCCCCGACCTGGTCGGGGCTTTTTTGTTGGCGTGGGTAAGTCGACGTTTATGGCGCGAAGCCAACCCGGCCCGCTATCATTTGCGCCATCTTTGGGGGGAACAACGGATGCTCAACGGCCTTTGGCTTGGTTTTTTCATCGTCGCGGCCATTTCGGCCATGGCCCAATGGCTGGTGGGCGGTAACGCCGGGATCTTCGCGGCAATGGTCGAAAGCATCTTTGCCATGGCCAAGCTCTCGGTTGAGGTCATGGTCCTGCTGTTCGGCACTCTGACCCTGTGGCTGGGCTTTTTGAAGATTGCCGAAAAGGCCGGCATCGTCGAGTGGCTGGCCAAGGTCCTCGGCCCGCTGTTCGCCCGGCTGATGCCGGAAGTCCCGCCCGGCCACCCGGCCCTGGGCCTGATCACCCTCAATTTTGCCGCCAACGGCCTGGGCCTGGACAACGCCGCCACGCCCATCGGCCTCAAGGCCATGCGTGCGCTGCAGGAGCTCAACCCCAGCTCGACCACCGCCAGCAACGCGCAGATCCTCTTCCTGGTCCTCAACGCTTCGTCGCTGACCCTGCTGCCGGTGACCATCTTCATGTACCGCGCCCAGCAAGGGGCGATGGACCCGACCCTGGTGTTCCTGCCGATCCTGCTCGCCACCAGCGCCTCGACCCTGGTCGGCCTGTTGTCGGTGGCGGTGATGCAGCGCCTGCGCCTGTGGGACCCGGTGGTGCTGGCGTACCTGATCCCGGGGGCCCTGCTGCTGGGCGGCTTCATGGCGTTTCTCGGCACGTTGTCGGCCACCGCGCTGGCGGGGCTGTCGTCGATTCTCGGCAACCTGACCCTGTTCGGCCTGATCATCCTGTTCCTGGTGATCGGCGCACTGAAGCGGGTGAAGGTCTATGAAACCTTCGTGGAAGGCGCCAAGGAGGGCTTTGACGTCGCCAAAAGCCTGTTGCCCTATCTGGTTGCCATGCTCTGCGCCGTCGGCGTGCTGCGCGCCTCAGGGGCCCTGGAGCTGGCACTGGACGGCATTCGTCATGCAGTTGAGTGGCTGGGCTGGGACACCCGCTTTGTCGAGGGCTTGCCCACGGCGCTGGTCAAGCCGTTTTCCGGCAGTGCGGCGCGAGCGATGCTGATCGAAACCATGCAGACCCACGGCGTCGACAGCTTCCCTGCCCTGGTGGCAGCGACCATCCAGGGCAGCACCGAAACCACCTTCTACGTTCTGGCGGTGTATTTCGGCGCCGTCGGCATCCAGCGCGCCCGCCATGCGGTGGGTTGCGCGCTGCTGGCGGAGCTGTCCGGGGTGATCGCGGCGATCTTTGTCTGCTACTGGTTCTTCGCCTGAAGTTGAGCGGCCTGGTTCACCGTCCAGTCGACCAGCTGCTTCATCAACTGGTCGCTGGCTGAGCCGAAGCTGCTGACCACCGCGCCAACCTGCTTGTCGCTCAACGGCTGGCGTACTTCGAAGCGCTGGCTGGCAAGGATGCGCTGGCTACGGCCCTGCACCAGGCGGGCGTCGTAGCGGATCACCACGGCCAGGCCATCGGCGCTGTACTCACTCTGGAAGGCCTGCAGTTCGCCGGCAATTTCATAATCGCTTTGCAGGTTGCTGTCGTCGGCGCTCAGGCGCTGCACCCGGCCGTCACGCTGGAAGGCATCGAGCATGCGGTTGCGCAGCAGAGTCGGTGCCGGGTCGCTCCAGCGCGCGCCCTTGTAGCTGCTGATCAGGTTGCCTTGCGGCACCACGGCTATGCGTGGGCTGTTCAGGGCATCACTGGCGATCGGCTTGTTGATCCGTAGCGACCACGGCGCACTGTGCGTCACCGACCGGGTGGTCTGCGCCGAAGGCAGGCGATAGACGTCGGCAGGTTCGGCCTGGGGCAGGATCGAACAGGCGCTGCTCAGGCTCAGTAAAGTGGTCAGGGCCAGGTAGCGGCAGGTACGGCTCATGGCTCGAACTCCTTGTTTTTGTCACGGCCCAGCAGGTAGCCGCTGGGGTTTGCCTCCAGGCGCTGGGAGATGCCCTTGAGCGAGGTCAGGGTGTCGCGCAGCTCGCGGATTGCCGGTGCCAGTTGGTTGAAGCCCTGGGCACCGCCGTCGATGGCATCGCGGTTGTCATTGAGCAGCTTGTTGATGGTTTCGGTGCTTTGCGCCAACGACTGCATGGCCTGCTCGGCACTTCCAAACATTTGCTTGCCCTGGCTGCTGAGCAGACCGTTGGCGTTGCGCATCAGCTCGCTGGTCTGTTCGAGCATGGCGCCGGCCTGCTTGCCGACCTGGGCCAGTTGCTGGATGCCCTCGCGGATGTCGCCTCGCTGGTCGTTGAAGGCGCCGGTAGTCTGTTCAAGATTGCTCAGGGTGTTGCTAAGGTGGGTGACGTTGTCTTCGGAGAACAGCTGGTTGGCGTTGTGCACCAGAGCGTTGATGTTGGTCATCAGGTCGCTGCTGTCGTCCAGCAGGCGGGCGATCGGCGACGGCGAGGCGACGATCACCGGCAGTTTGCCGTCCTTACCCTTGAGCTCCGGGCTTTGCGGGGTGCCGCCACTGAGCTGGATGAACGAGGTGCCGGTGATGCCGGTCAGGGTCAGCTTGGCCAGGGTGTCTTCCTTGACCGGTGTGTCGGCGCTCAGGCGCACCTGGGCCAGGACCCGGCGCGGGTCGTTGGGGTCCAGGCGCAGGCTGGTGACATCGCCGACCTTGATGCCGCTGTACTGCACCGAGCTGCCCCGGGACAAACCGGAAACGGCTTCGTTGAACACCACTTGGTAATCCTTGAAGGTGCTGTCGACGCTGGACTTGGTCAGCCACAGGCCGAACAGCATGGCGCCGGCCACCACCAGCACGGTGACCAGGCCGATCAGGACATGATGTGCACGGGTTTCCATCTCAGAGCTCCTTGGGCGCTGTAGCGGCCTGATATGCCGCGCGGCCACGCGGGCCATGAAAATAATCGTGAATCCAGGCGTCGTCGGTGTCTTCGACCTCGGCGATAGGCCCGGCCACCAGCACCTTCTTCTGCGACAGTACGGCGACGCGGTCGGTAATGGTGTAGAGCGTATCGAGGTCGTGAGTAATCAGGAACACGCTCAGGCCCAGGGCGTCGCGCAGAGTCAGGATCAACTGGTCGAAGGCCGCCGCGCCAATCGGGTCGAGGCCGGCGGTGGGTTCGTCGAGGAACAGGATGTCCGGGTCCAAGGCCAGTGCCCGGGCAAGGGCCGCGCGCTTGATCATGCCGCCGGACAGTGACGAGGGGTATTTGTCTGCCGCCGAAATCGGCAAGCCGGCCAGCGCCAGCTTGACCCCGGCCAGGTGCTCGGCATCGGCGCGGCTCAGGCCCGCGTGTTCGATCAGCGGCAAGGCGACGTTTTCGGTGACGGTCAACGACGAGAACAACGCGCCCTTCTGGAACAGCACGCCGAAGCGCCGCTCGACCAGCGAACGCTGCTCGTCGCTGGCGTTGCTCAAGTCCTGGCCGAACACCCGTACCTGGCCTTCGTTGGGCCGGCGCAGGCCGACGATGCTGCGCAGCAACACCGACTTGCCGCTGCCCGAGCCGCCGACTACGGCGAGGATTTCGCCGCGGTACAAGTCCAGGTCGAGCTGCTCGTGCACGCTCTGGGTGCCGAAGCGGTTGCAGATGCCGCGGGCCTCGATCACCGCTTCGCGTGGCGTTGTGTCGATCTCGCTCACCAGCCCATCTCCATGAAGAACAGCGCCGCCACGGCATCCAGGACGATGACCACGAAGATCGACTGGACCACGCTGGAGGTGGTGTGGGCGCCGACCGATTCGGCGCTGCCACTGACCTTGAAGCCTTCCAGGCAGCCAATGGCGGCGATCAGGAAGGCGAAGAACGGTGCCTTGACCAGACCGACGAGAAAATGCTGCACGCCGATATCGCTTTGCAGCAGCGACAGGAACATCGCCGGCGAAATACCCAGCGACAGCGCGCACACCACCGCGCCGCCGATAATGCCGCAAAGCATGGCGACAAAGGTCAGCAACGGCAGCGCGATCAGCAGTGCCAGCACCCGCGGCACCACCAGCAGTTCAACCGGGTCGAGGCCCAGGGTGCGGATGGCGTCGATTTCTTCGTTGGCCTTCATCGAGCCGATTTGCGCGGTAAAGGCACTGGCGGTGCGCCCGGCCATCAGGATAGCGGTCAGCAGCACGCCGAATTCACGCAGGAACGAGAACGCCACCAGATCGACGGTGAAGACACTGGCACCAAAGCTGGCCAGCACTGTGGCGCCGAGAAAGGCCACCACCGCCCCCACCAGAAAGGTCAGCAAGGCAACGATGGGCGCGGCGTCCAGGCCAGTCTGCTCGATATGCGCAACCACCGAGGTGACCCGCCAGCGCTTGGGCTGGAACAGGCGCAGGAACAGGGTTTGCAGGATCAGGCCGACGAAGCCGAGGATCTGCAGGGTGTCCTGCCAGAGGGTATCGACGGCGCGGCCGATACGGCTGAGCAGCTGGATCAGTACCGAACGCTCGGGTTGTTTTTCCGGGATGCAGAAGTCTTGCACCGAGCAATACACAGTCTTGAGCAGCGCCTGGCTGGCCGCTGGCAAGTGCGTGGCGGTTTCGGTCAGGCGCGCCAGGCGTTCGGCGCCCAGCAGCTCGACCAGCAACGCCGCACCGGCGGTATCGAGCTTGCCGAGCTGGTCGAGGTCGACCTCGGTAGATGGGTCGTACTGGCCGACCAGGCTGTCGCTGCTGCGCTTGAGGCTGGTGTAGTTGGCCAGGGTCCAGTCACCGGCTATCCGCAGCCGTGGCGGGCTGCTCGCAGTGTCCAGGGTGGCGCTGGCGTGTGTAGTCATAGGCTCCATGCAGTCCGACCAACGGTTCGCAGCCTCAGAGCATAGCGTTACTCGGCCGCGGGCGCTTGACCATCGTCAACCACCTTGAAGCGCAGTACGCCGATGACCTGGCCGTCTTCGGTGAGCACCCGCACCTGCCAGCGCCCCACCGGGTTGCCGGGGAAGTTCTGCTTGTGGGTCCAGGCCCTGTAGCCTTCCTTGCGTCCGCCATGGATGTCCAGGGCGATACGGTCGACCTCTTTGCCCTCGAATTGCCAGACGTGGTAAATCCGCTCGTTCAGCCCGCGCGGGGCGTTGATCGCGGTAAAGGCGTAGAGGCCTGCGCGTATTTCACTGGCCTTGATCTGCTCCAGGCTTTTGCCCGGGGTGCGGTTCTCGACCTGGGTGCTGACCGCAACTTCGGTCATCCACAAGGTGGCCGGCGGCACCCAGGAGCGCAGCATCCAGCCGCCGGCACCAACGGCCAGGGTCATCACCACCAGCATGATTCCTCGGCGCCAGTGGCTGATCGGGAAGCTGCTGGCAAGGCTTGGGAACGACAGCAGCATGGCGATGCCCAGGGCCAGCTTGAAGCTCTGCGAGGTGGTCAGGTGGAGGATGATCGGCAGTGCGGTGAGCAACGCGGCAAACAGCGTCAGGGTATGCAGTGCCAGGTACAGCCAGCGCCGCGGGGCCAGCCACTTGTAGTACAGCGGGTCGATGATCGAGATCAGCCCGGCGGCGGCGAGAATGCCGGTGAACACCAGTTGGCCGCTGTTCCAGGTGGTGGTGACGAAGAAAAACGGCAGGACAAAGAACAGGCTTTCCTGGTGGATCATCTGCGTTGCGTAGCGCAGCAGCGGCTGGGGGATTTCGCGTTTGAAGACTTTGGCGAAGACCTTGGTGACGGTGTTCTCCAGCATCAGCCAGATCCAGCTGATGAGCATGACGATGGCAATCCAGCTGGCCAGGCTTTCCTGGCGATCGACCAGGATGAAGCTGCCGACGCCGGAGACGAAACCGCCGAGGGCGATGACCCCGGGGTAGCGCTTGATCAGCTCGATCAAGCGCTGCAGATAAAGAGGCATGAAAGTGTTCGCAAGGTCAGGTAAAAACTTTCACAGGATACTCTGTAGGAGCGGGCTTGCCCCGCGATGATTTCAGCGCGAACGCCGCCGCCCCCAGATCAACGCCCCGGCCAGCAATACCCCCACTGCCAGCGCCACCCAGCCATACAACTCGTCGTAACTGAGCAGTGGCTTCTCGATCCGCACATAGCCGGGCTCGGCCAGCAGTTGCTGCAAGGCCCGGTTGGCATCCTCCAGGCTGATCCTGCGCAAGGCCCGCGCCGGATCGGCAAAGCGTCCTTCGTCAAAATCGTTCAAGGCGCCCCAATAGTAATCGGCCAGGGCGCTATTGCCTTGGGTCGACCAGGCTTCGCGGTCTATGGCACCCTGCTTGATACGCTGGAAGGTCGCCGGGTCCAGACCGTTCTTGCGCAGGCGCTCGAGCATGGCCGCCAGGGCTTGCTCGGCGGCATCGACATCGGCGCGGTCGAGGTCGGCGTTGAGCACCATCAGCCCGGTATCGCCGAAGCTCTCGCGTTGGCTGTACGGGCCGTAGGAAAACCCGTGCTTGAGCCGCAGTTCGTCGTATAGCGCCCAATCGAGGTAGCGCTGCAGCAGGTCCCAGGTCTGGCCATGGTCGTTGTCCAGTACCGGCTCGAGGAACAGCCAGTGCAGGCGCGCGCTGTCGCCCAGCCAGCCACGGACCAACTCCCGGCGGGCCTGGGCTTTGTGCGTGACGCCGTCCAGTACCCGGCGCTCACCCGGCTCGACTGCTGGCAGCTCGCCATAAGTGCGCTCCAGGTAGGCCGGCAGCAGGCGGTCGAGGCCGCCAACGACGATCAAGGTCATGTTGTTGGCCGCGTACCAGTGCTGGCGCAGGTCGTTGACCTGCTCCAGGGTCATGTCCTCGATCGACGAACGTTCGGCGCATTTGAGCCCCAACTCCACTGCCAACTGGTCACTGGCCGGGTGGCCGAGGTCCTGGCGGTCGAGCCAGCGCTGCAGGTGCGAGTAATGGCCACCGTCTTCGCGTTCAACGATGCGCTTGGACAGCTCCAGGGCCTTTTCATCGATCTGGGTGTCGTTGATCACCGCCAGCAGCAGGTCGAGCACCTTGCGCTGGTTGCGTGCCGGCGCCTCGATGACGAAGGTGGTATCGGCGCTGCTGGTATAGGCGTTCCACTCCCCGCCCAGGGCTTGCATGCGCTCTTCCAGGCCGCCCTCACCGCCCTCGTCGATACCGCTGAACAGCAGGTGTTCGAGCAGGTGCGGCAGCTCCTGGCGCTCGCAGGGGAAGTCATCGAAGCCGACGCCGACCACCAGGCGGATCGACACATGGTTGCGTTCATAACCTGACTTGAGCACCACCTGCAGGCCGTTGGGCAGCAGGTAGCCCTCGACCTGGGAGCGGTCGAGGGCAAAGCCGGGCGCGCAGCCCAGCAACAGGCAAATGAACATCAGGCAACGCATGGCGAGCTTCCTTGCGGGAGTTCTTGGGGTGTCGCTATCAGGGAGAATGAGCGTCGTCCGGCACGCTGTCGAGCAGCAGGCCGCCGGTATCGGCGCCGCCCAATACCACATAGGCACTGCTGCAGAACAAGGAGTTCAATCGTTTCATGTCGGCGATCAGTTCCAGGTGTAACGAGCTGGTTTCGATACTTTGCACCACTTTACGTTGCAACCGGCTGACATGGGCATGGGCCAGGCGCCGTTCCTGGGCGCGGAAGCGGCGCTTTTCCCGCAGCAACTGGCGGGCGCTTTCCGGATCGGCACTGAGAAACACCGACAGGCCCAGACGCAGGTTGGCCAGCAACTGGCTATGCAAGCCGGTGAGTTCTTCCAGGCCAACCTCGGAGAACTCTCGGCGTTGAGAGGTCTTCTGTTGCTGAACCTTGCGCAGCATGCGCTCGATGAGGTCGGCAGCCAGCTTGAGGTTGATTGCCAGCTCAATGATCTCGGCCCAGCGCCGGCTGTCCTGCTCGCTGAGGTCTTCGCGGGGCATTTGCGCCAGGTACAGCTTGATCGCGTTGTACAGCGCCTCGACGTCTTCGCCCAGGCCGCGCATCTGTTGGGTCATGGCGGTCTGGGTGCCGCGCAGCACATTGAGCATGGCATCGAGCATGCTGTCGACCAGGTCGCCCATGCGCAGGGTTTCGCGCACCGCGTTGGCCAGGGCCAGGCTCGGCGTGGTCAGCGCGGTAGCGTCCAGGTGGCGCGGGCGGGCACGGCCGTTGGTTTCTTCGCGTTCGGGCAGCAGCCAGCGGCACAGGCGGCCCATAGGCGTCACTGTCGGCAGCAGGATCAGGCAGCGCAGCGTGTTGTAGAGCAGGTGAAAGCCGATGACCAGCTCCTGGGGGCTGAAGCTCAGGCTGTCCATCCACGCCACCAGCGGATTGAGTACGGGAATGATCAGCACCAGGCCGATCAACTTGTACAGCAGGCTGCCCAGCGCCACCTGGCGGCCAGCGGCGTTCTGCATGCTGGTGCTGAGAAAGGCCAGCAGGCCGCTGCCGATGTTGGCGCCGATGACCAGGCCGATGGCCACCGGCAGGCTGATCAGCTCGGCGCCGGCCAGGGTGGCGGTGAGCAGCACGGCGGCAAGGCTTGAGTAGGAAATCAGGGCAAACAGGGCGCCGACCAGGGCATCGAGGAGGATATCGCCGGTCAGCGAGGCAAACAGCACCTTCACCCCTTGGGCATGGGTGATCGGCGCCGCGGCTTCGACGATCAGCTGCAGGGCGAGGATGATCAGACCCAGGCCGATACCGACGCGGCCCATCTGTCCGGCGCGGGTCTGCTTACGGGAAAGAAAGAAGATCACCCCAAGAAAGATCAGCAGCGGCGACAGCCATGACAAGTCAAACGTCAGCACACGGGCCATCAGCGCGGTACCGACATCGGCGCCGAGCATGATCGCCAGCGCCGGGGTCAGGCCCATCAGGCTCTGGCCGACGAACGAGGTCACCAGCATTGCCGTGGCGTTGCTGCTTTGCACCATCGCCGTGACCAGGATGCCGGCGATAAACGCCAGCGGCCGCTTGGACATGTTCTGGCTCAGCACCCGGCGCAGGTTCGAGCCGTACACCCGCAGGATACCGGTACGCACGATGTGCGTGCCCCAGATCAGCAACGCCACGGCGGAAAGCAGATTGAGCAGGGTCAGCATTGAAAAGGCCCCCTGTTGACTGTGCCCCAGCGGGGCAAATGGATGATGCCGTGAGCCTGTCCTGCTACCAGGCGGTTTGTCCCAGTGCTCACTTAAGCTGTAGTCGGCCAATGGCCGTGGCGCCAGCATCGCATAGCCATGACAGCCTTTGAAACAAAACTGTCATGACGCAGGATGAAAAAAAGGGCCCCGCGCAGGGCCCTTTTCAACAGCGCCGGGATTACTGACCCGGGATGTCCTTGCGAAGTTTCACCGGATCGCTCTGTTGCTTCTTTTTGGCCATGGCCGTGCGCATCTTGATGTTGATCGCTTCGACCGCCAGGGAGAACGCCATGGCGAAGTACACATAGCCTTTCGGTACGTGAACGTCGAAGGATTCGGCAATCAGTACGGTCCCGACCACTATCAGGAACGACAGGGCGAGCATCTTCAGCGACGGGTGCTTGTCGATGAAGTTACTGATGGCGCCGGCGCAGAGCATCATCACCAGCACGGCGACGACGATCGCGGCGATCATCACCGGTACGTGGGAAACCATGCCCACCGCGGTAATCACCGAGTCCAGGGAGAAGACGATGTCGATGATCGCGATCTGGATGATGGTGTAGAAGAACTTGCCGCCGGCGCCGCTTGGCTCGTCGCTGGTTTCGTCTTCACCTTCCAGGCCGTGGTAGATCTCCTGGGAGCTTTTCCACAGCAGGAACAGGCCGCCGAAGAACAGGATCAAGTCGCGCCCGGAAATACCCTGACCGAACACCACGAACAGGTCGGCGGTCAGGCGCATGACCCAGGTGATCGACAGCAGCAGGAGGATGCGGGTGACCATGGCCAGCGCCAGGCCGAAGATCCGGGTGCGCTGCTGCATGTGCTTGGGCATGCGGCTGACCAGGATCGAGATCATGATGATGTTGTCGATACCGAGAACGATCTCAAGCGCCGTCAGAGTAAAAAAGGCAACCCAGATCTCTGGGCTGGTCAGCCATTCCATGTGTATTCCTTCGAACGATGTAAGCACAACGCCCCAGGCGATGGGGCGCGGCAGCGGTTAGGTGGTTCTGTTGTCTTATAGGCTACTGAACAGGGGGAAAATTCCCATGAGCAGCGCGGCGAGCATTATGCACAGGCAGATCAGCACTGCCCACTTCAGGGTGAAGCGCTGATGATCGCCAAACTCGATGCCGGCCAGGGCCACCAACAAGTAGGTAGAGGGTACCAGCGGGCTGAGCAGATGCACGGGCTGGCCGACGATCGACGCGCGGGCCATTTCCACCGGCGAGATGCCGTAGTGGCTGGCCGCTTCCGACAGTACCGGCAACACCCCGTAGTAGAAGGCGTCGTTGGACATGAAGAAGGTGAACGGCATGCTTACCACTGCGGTAATCACCGCCAGGTAAGGCCCCAGCGCATCCGGAATGACCGCCAGCAGGCTCTTGGACATGGCGTCTACCATGCCGGTGCCGGAAAGGATGCCGGTGAAGATACCCGCGGCGAAAATCAGACCGGTCACCGCCAGCACGCTGCCCGAATGAGCGGCGATGCGGTCTTTCTGCTGCTGCAGGCACGGATAGTTGACGATCATGGCGATACTGAAGGCAATCATGAACAGCACCGGCAGCGGCAGCAGGCCCATGATCAGCGAAATCATCAGCAAGGCGGTCAGCGCGCCGTTGAACCACAGCAGCTTCGGACGACGGGCGTCCGGGAACTGCGAAACGCTGATCTCGCTGTGATCGATTTCATCGCCCGGCAGGTGCAATTCACCCAGACGTGCGCGTTCACGCTTGCCGTACATATAGGCAATAGCCAGCAGCGCTACTACACCGGCGAGCATGGCCGGGATCATTGGCACGAAAATCTCTGACGGGTCGACATGCAAGGCGCTGGCCGCGCGGGCGGTCGGGCCACCCCAGGGGGTCATGTTCATGATGCCGCCGGCAAGAATGATCAGGCCGGCCATGATCCGTGGGCTCATGCCCAGGCGGCTGTACAGCGGCAGCATGGCGGCCACGCAGATCATGTAGGTGGTGGCGCCGTCGCCATCCAGCGACACCACCAGGGCCAGCACGGCGGTGCCGACCGAGACTTTCAGCGGGTCGCCCTTGACCAGCTTGAGGATCTTGCGCACGGCCGGGTCAAACAGGCCGGAGTCGATCATCAGGGCGAAATACAGGATCGCGAACATCAGCATGACCCCGGTCGGCGCCAGTTTGCTGATGCCTTCGAGCATCATCGGGCCGATCTTGGCGGAAAAACCGCCGAACAGGGCGAACAGGATCGGTACCAGGATCAGCGCGATCAAGGCCGACAGGCGCTTGGTCATGATCAGGTACATGAAGGTGATGACCATGGCAAAGCCGAGGAAGGTCAGCATGGGAGTACTCCAGGCGTAGCGCGTCGAAGGAAGAACGATTCGGGCGGATCAGCGCACAGGGCGCGGCGCGTGGAATAACGGAGGGATTGCTGCGGGGAGGCGGGCGTAGGAAAGCATCAGTATCACCATTGTTGTTGTTAATTGGGCCGGGCGCTGCAAGAAACACAGGGCCCTGGCTGACCGGTCTTGTGCCGGTAGTGGGGCAATACTAAGGCGGGAAGCTTTCAGCCAGCTTTCGCTGGCCCAAAGCCGACGAGAGGTGCATTGTTGGCTATCAGCCAGCAAGCAACTGGAGGGAGCGATGCGTAATACGTACGAAGGCGGCTGCCATTGCGGCGCCCTGCGCTACCGGATTCAAGGTCCGTTGACGGATGTTGCCCACTGCCATTGCTCGGTATGCCGACGGGTCAGTGGTGGTTTGCTGATCACCTGGCTGACGGTGAGCTGCGAGGATTTTCAATGGTTGAGCGGTACGCCGCAGTGCTACGACTCGTCTGCCAGCTGTGTGCGCTATTTTTGCAGCCGTTGCGGGGCCCATGTGGCTTTGACCACTGATCTGAGCCCGGAGAGCATTGATATTACCGTGACCACCCTCGACCAGCCGCAGATGGCGGCGCCGAACCGGCACATCTGGACTGCCAGCCGCCTGCCGTGGTTGCACCTGGACGAGCATCTGCCCGGCGAGGCCGGGGAGACACTCTAGGCCTTCGCCGGCTTACTCGATGATCACCCCGCCCAGGCCTTTTGGGCTGTTGAACGACTGACCGCGCAGTTGCTCAGCCTGGCGCAGGATGATCTGCGCCTGACGGTTGCCCGGGTCCTGGCTGAGCACCCGATTAGCCAGTGAGCGCGCGGTGGCGCCGTCGCGCCGGGCCAGGGCGCTGCGCGCCTGACTCAGTTGCTGGCCCACCAGGCCGGCGTTGGCTGCCGGCGCAGCCGGACGTTGCACCGGCCGGGCTACTGGTGTCACCCGTGGCTGCACCGGTGGCGCCGAGCGCGCCTGCTGCTCCAGTTGTTGCTGGCGTTTGGCAAGCTGGGTCTGTTCGTCACGAAGCTGTTGCTCCTTGGCCGCCAGCTCACGGGCTTGCTGCTCGCGCTGCGCCTGTTCGGCCGCTGCCTTGCGCGTCGCTGCAGCGCTTGCGGCGGCAGCGGCGGCGGCCTGGGCTTGGGCCTGCTGATCGCGTTGCTGCCCCTCGAGCCCGGCCTGGGCGCGTTGCAGTAAGCTGATGGCACGCGGGTCTTTGCTTTCAATGCGCAGGGCGCTTTCGGCCTTTTCCAGTGCGCAGCTGTACTGGTTCAGGCGCAGGCAGCCCTGCCCTGCGGCCAGTTCTGCCTCGAACTGCTGCAAGGCCTTGCGAGCGTTCATCTGATAGGCCGCATAACCGCCCACCGCCACCAGCACGGCGATGGCAAGCGCAACCTGGCGCGCGACATTGCGTGGTTTGCTCACCTGGGCCACGACCTGCGCTTGCGGCGGCGCGGTGGCAGCTACGGCGCGCTCGATCTCGGCGTTGGAGATGGTCACCTGGCGTGGTGGCTCGGGCGCTTTGACCACCGGCGCTGGGGCTGTCGGCGTTTTGCTCGCGACAACGGCCGCTGCCACGGCTGCCGGAGCGGCAACCGGTGCGCTGGCCACCACCTGGCTGCTGGCACCGCAATACGGACAGAACAGCACCGGGCCGCACAGGGCCTTGCCACACTCACCATTGGCGCAGTTCAGGGGAAAGGCCGGTTTTTTCGCAGATGCGGACATAGGGCTCAGGCCTTCCTCAGTTCACAGGCGGTGGCGCCATCGGCGCGACGGGCGGTGGTGTTCCAACCGGCGGCGCCGCAGCAGGGGCCGGGGCAAACAGATGGGCCAGCTCGAGGATCTGTCCGGCGCTCAGCCAGGCGGCCATACCTTCACGCCACAGCAGGCTGTCGCGGGTGATCTGGCCGGTCTGCACATACTGCTGCAACTGGCTGCTGGTGTACGGGCCGTAATTGCTGCCGGCCACGCTCAGGTGGTAGCTGAACTGCGGCGTGGCCGCTGGTGGCGGTGCGCTACCGGCAACGCCTGGCGGCGGTGGAGCCATGCTGGGCATCGGTGCCGGTGCGGCGCTGGCGGCCGGCTGGAACAGACCATCGAGCCAGCCACTACTGAAGCACTCCTTACGCAGGGTACGTTTTTCGCTGTGCTCGTCATGCACTTCGTCGCGGTAGACGTCGGCACGCGAGCCGTTGACCGGTTCGGCGAATTGCTCCAGCAGTGCTCGCGCCTGCTCTACCAAGCGTTCCGCGGTATCCGGGGCCTGGCGCTTGAGGCGGTTGTCGTACTCGTTCTTCAGCAGTTCGGCGATCTTGTACGGGAAGGTCTGGTATAGCGACGACACCCCAAGCTCGTTCTGACGCATCTGCGGCTTGTAGGCGCCGCGGCGCAGGTCTTCGAACAGCGCGACCATGGCCGCCAGCTGTTGCGGGCTGCGCAGTTGTTCGTAACGTTGGCGCAGCTGGTCTTCGATGTCCTTGCGTTGCACCTGGTTCAGGCCGTTCTGACGGATCGCGAACTCGTCACCGATGCTGAAGTAGTCCTGGTCGATCATCAGCTCGTAGCGTTCCGACGGGTTGCGCCGCAGAACACCGACAGCCACCGCGTGCAGGTACAGCTTGAAGTCCTCGGCAAACTGGCGGTACTGCTCCTGGGTGAACTGAATCGGCTGTACGAACTGGCTGATGCGCTTGTGGCTGTGCAGCGGGATGGTCGTGCTTTCCTTGCGGTAGCTGGCCAGGTAGGTCGGCAGCGGCGTCAGGGCCGGCAGCGGGAAGCCGCTCAGCTCGGTGAAGCAAATCAGCTTGCCCGGGGTCCCGGACTCGACGAACTGGATCTGCCCGGCGGTCATGCCGGTACCCTGCGGCAGGCACTGGGCGAGCATGGCGCCGTAGGTGCGCTTGAACTCGTTGGCATCTTGCACGCCGACCAGGCAGGTGTAGCGGTCCTTGACGATGCCGAAGCCGCCGGTGAGGTTCAGCGGCGCCCAGGGCATGGCTCGCTGCAGCAGCTGGCGGAATTTCTCCCGCTGTTCGTCCGGGGTCAGCGCGGCCAGGGCGCTGAGCAGCGGGTCGATGCCCTGTGTTTGCTTGGGCAGCTGATGTACGGCCTTGTTGCGCAGTTTGCTCAGCAGCTCTTCCTGGCCCTCTTCGTCCTGCAGCTTGCCGAACAGCACCTTTGAACCGCCGAAGTCCTTGAACGCATCCTTGGCCCACTCGCGCACCTGGGCGCCATCGACGACCTGTTCCTCGCTGCTTTGCACCAAGGCCAGGGGGATCAGGGTGGCGTGCTTTTCCTTGATGCTGGCGTCGATCTTGCTGATATCGGTTTCGATCCGGCGCAACAGCTGGTCGACTGCATTGCGTCCGTCCTGCAGGCGGCCAACGAAGCCGTTCCACACCGCGCGACCGCTATGGTCGACCGATTCCTTGCGGCCCAGCCATTCGGACAATTCGCGCAGCAGTTGCGCCGCTTCACGAGCGGCCACATGGCGAACATAGAACAGCAGACTGTCGCGCAGGGTGTCCTTGACCTGGGTGAGCACGGTCTCGGCTTGTTTGTCTTTGCCGCTCAGGCGTGCCATCAGGCCGCCGCCAGTGGTTTCCTTGAGGCGTTCGAACTCGCGGGCCAGCTCCGAGGACTCCAGCTTCTCGGCCAGCTCCTTGAAGCGCGCAGCGTTCTTCTCAAGCGCCGGGATGATCCCGCTGCTTTCGTTTTCAAGGCGGTCCTTGAGCATCTCGACCAGCGCCAGGGTGTAATCCAGGCCGCCACGTTCGTCATCGTCCAGGCGGCGGAAGAGTTTTTCCGGCAGGGCGTCTTCGCGTACCAGTTCGGCCAGGCGACGCTGGCGGTTTTCCTTGATGCGCACTTCGTGGTTGCGCTCGGCGCTGTCGATGTTGCTGCCCTTGGTGTCGCGCTCCAGCTGCTGCTGGATTTCGCGTACATGGGTCAGCCACTGATCCTTGTCGGCGCCACCGTTCTGCAGGCGCTCGAAGAGCATCTCGACCTTTTGCTCGATCTGCGCGGTGACACTGTTGTCGCCCTCGACCAGCAGCAGGTCGTCGGCCACCTGATAGTGGGTGAACTCGCCCGTGGCCAGGGTCAGCTCGACCTTGGAGAGGAAGTCCGGCAGCTCAGTGAAAGTGCGCGGGGTGACGTTCAGTTGCTCGCGCAAAAAGTCGTCGCGCTCGCGGTCGGTTGGCCGGTTGTCGTTGACCGCGGCGTTGGCGATGCCGAAGAAGGCCTTGAGCATCTGCTGCACCTGACGGCTCAGGCGCACGTTCTGGCGCGCATCGATCTGGGTGTCGAGCACAGCCTGGCCCAGCGCGGAGTACGAGCACGGAAAGCGCAGCTCTGTATCGTCGCCGTAATCCTGCGGCAGGCGCACAGTGTAGGAACGGATCTTGTGCTGGTTCTGGTTGACTGCGATCGAGCGCTTCTTGTTGGCGAAGTCCTGGGAGGTGAAGTCGGTGAACAGCACGTCCGACAGCATCTCGTAGATGTCTTCCTGGTCGCTGGTCTTGGCCTGGGCGACGTTGCTGTTGTCGACGATGTAGACGTCGTCGTACGGACGGCTGTCGATGAACAGGTTGTCGGTGGCGTCCCAGTGTTTGACCAGGCGGTTGCCGCGCATGCTGGTTTCCAGTTCCATCAGCGCCGCGTAGCCGTTTGCCTGCACGCGCTCGGTGTTGAAGGCATGGAAGCCGCCGGGCAGGACGAAGAACAGGTCGACCTTGCCGGCGATGTTGTTCTCCTTGAGGATCGCCTTGGCCAGGTAGCCCATGTCGAGGAACGAGCCGGAGCCGGTGCCGCCGGCGGCCGAGCCGCTGATGACGATGCGGATCTTGCCCGGGTCGATTTCCAGGCCGAGCTTTTTCAGCTTGTCGGCATGGCCGCCGATGTTGGCCAGCAGGCGGTTGACCTTGTCGCGCAGCTTGTCGCGAATCACCGGGTACTTGTCGTAGAAGTACAGGCGCGACAGCGCACGGATCTGCCCGGCACCCTTGGACGGGTCGATACCCAGGGCGCGGATCTTGTCCGGGGTCAGCGGGAACCACTCGGCCACTTCCCGATGACGGTTGAGCTCATCCATCGAGTGGGTGTACTTGCTCAGGTTGAGCGGCTCGATGATCTTTTCTTCGGAGGTGAAGGCGACCTGCTCGGCAAGCACGTCGGTTTTGATCGACTTGCCGTCCTGGGTGACTTCGCCGGCATCCAGGTCGAAGTTGACGAACTGCACCAGAGGGAAATCGGCAATCTGCTGAACCTGGTTATTGCCGCCCCAGATCGCATTGAGAATGCGCCGGCGCAGGCGAATGTTCACCTTCATGCCGGTACCGCCCAGGGCGATGAACAGCGTCGGGTGGATTTTCTCGCTGACCGCGTTCAGCGCCGCCGGGCCGGAAGGTTGTGCATTCTCGTTCATCTTCAAACTCCATGAGCCCTGGCTGGGCTGGCCGAGTCAGCTCGGCGTACTAAATCCATCATCGGTTGAAGCGTCAGGCCTGGCCTGACGCGGGGCAGCAAGCCTGGCTCAGCGTTTGGCCGAGAAGGTCATCAGCCAGGCCACCAGCGAAATGCCGGCTACGCCAGCCAGTGGCGCCAGGTACAGCGGAGTCAGGAACTGCCCGGAGTTGATCACCGCCAGCACCGCCATGGCCGAAACCAGCAGCAGGCCGAGGAACAGAAACCAGCCCGACGCGTTGGCACGGCTTGGCGCCACGCGCTCACGCACGCGCCAGTTGGCGTAGGCGTTCTTGATCACGAAGAAGATCAGCGCCAGTACTACCAGCACGGCCACGCCGACCAGGGCATCGCGGCTGTCGACTTTTTTCGGGCCCAGGTCCAGCACTGGCGTCGGCATGCTCAGGGTGGAGGTGCTGGTGGCCGGAGCGGCTTCGTTTTCTACTGGGGCTGGCAGGGAGCTGGTTTGGGTCATGACAGGGTCCTAAGGTTATTTGAGGCGCACGGCGACGTCGGCGGCGAGCTTTTCAAGGGTGGCGCCGAACAGGCCGCGTTTTACCGTCGCGACTTTGTTCTGCCGGGCGTCGTAGACGCTGGCGCTGCTGAACGGCTTGAGCGGGTACTGCTGGGCCACGCCTTCGACCATGACCGTGACCGGCTTCTTGCCGCCGATCAGGCTCTTGGCCAGCAGCAGGCCGAACAAGGCGAGAACGAACAGGGCCAGCAACAGCAGCACCGGGCCCAGCGGGTAGCTGATCTGCAACACGATCGGCAGGCGGGTGGCCGAGGCGCTGGCCTCGCTGGAGGGCAGGAACACGTCCGGCAAGGCATCGTTGGGGAACAACTCGTTCATGCGCTCGATGAACTGCTGGGAAATCTGCAACTGCTGCTCGCTCAGGCGCACTTCGATGGCGCCGGCACGCTGGTAGCCGCTGGACAGCAGCACTTCGCTGGACCACTGCGAAGGCAGTGGTGGCAGTTGCAGGCTGATCGACAGCTCTTCGGAGCGGGCGCCTGGCTCAAGGTTCTCGATGCGATCCAGGGAGATCGACGATTGCAGGGCTTCGCCCGGCATGTCGAGGCTCATCGCGACTTTGGCTGAGTGGATCTGGTAGGGGTTGAACTGGTTCTCGAAGCGGCCCAGCAACACCGCGGTTTTCGGCGAGCCGTCGACATCGATGTTGAGCACCACGGTTTGCTGGTCGGGTGCGAGCTCGGCGCTGACGTCCGGGGTGTCTTTTACCCCGGTCGGAATAAAGCGCACGGCCGCCTGGGTCAGTGGCTTGAGGCGCACCCCGGCGTCTTTGAGCAGGGTTGCCAGGGCCGGCTGGGCCAGTACCTGCTCGAGCGCGGCACCGGCGTTGGCGCCATAGGCCAGGGCGTAGATCATCAGGCCGTTAGCCTCGAAATTGCTGCTTTTGACCGGCATCTTCTGCGGGAAGGCGGCGATGCGGCTGATCACTGCTTCCTTGTGCAGCAGGTCGTAGAACTCGCGGTTCTTGAGCTGGGTTTCGCTGCTGTTGTTGGGGCTGTTCTTGTTATTGGTGACGATCCAGATGATGCCTTCGCGCCCTTCCAGGCCGGTGTTGATCGCCGCCAGCAAGGCTTCCTTGAAATCGGTATCGGCATAGGCGCCGCTGGCCTTGCGGGCCAGGCTCAGGGCATTGACGCTGTCGGCGAGCTTGGCGTGGGTGCCGGGCCCGCGGTAGGTCCATTGTGGCGAGGGGTGGCTGCTGTCGGCCTGGTTGAAGGCACCGATCACCACTTCGCCGCTACCGGCGGCGCTGGCCGCCAGTTGCGTGACCAGCGGTTTGAAGCCCGAGGCCGGGTCGAGGTAGAACGGCTCCATCCAGCCGGAGTTCTGTAGCAGCAGCACCTGGCGCAGTGGCGCCGCATGGGCGCTGATGCAGACCAGGCTCAGGGCGAGCAGCAGGCTGTGGCGTAGCAGGCGGATCAGGCGTTCCATCGGTAAAGCGCTCCAGTCGAATCGATGTACAGCCACAGGGCGTTGTCGTAGCAGAACCACTGCGCGTTCCACGGTTGCGCCACCTTCAGCAGCAGGCTCAGGGCCGGCTGGCCGATGCGCTCGAGGCAGTATTCGGTATCGACGGCCTGCTCGTTGCCGAAGAACTGCTGCAGGCTCGAGGGCCAACGCACCCGGCACGACAGCAGGTGCGGGTTGTCGCTGAACTCGATGAACGGGTACACCACCTCGCGGTCAGCGGGGTTGTTATCGACATCGTGCTCGCCCCACGGGGCGTCCAGGCGCACGTTGAACATGTAGTTCAGCTGCCCGGTGCTCAGGCGCGAGCCTTTGACTTCCTTGCGCTCGTCTGAGTCCAGGCGCAGGCAGTACTGCTCGCTGCCTTCGAACAGCTGTTGCCAGATGCCGTAGCCATTGACGAACGGCGGGCCATATTCGGGGCGCGCCTGGGCGCCGGCCGGCCAGCTTAGCCACTGGGCTTCGAGGCTTTCACCGAGCTTGACGCTCAAGTAGCCGTGGGCGCCGATCCACAGCAGGCGCCGCGAGGCCGGGTCGCGCAGCGGCGCCGAGAGGTTGTGCAGGTGTTGCGGATTGGCCAGGGCAATCGGATGTGCGAGCCACTGATCATTCTGGCGGGCTACCACGCAGAAGCTGCCATCGGGCATCTGTTGGGGAATCAGCACCTGCTCTTCAAGTTCGCCGGGGGCGGCGATAGCGCGGCCAGGGCAGCGCTCCAGGTGGTAGCGGCCAGCGAGCGGATCGACGCGCACTTCGGTGGCGCCTTCATCACAGGCCAGCAGCAGGCATTGCTGGCTGCCCTGCTCGCGCAGGCTCACGCCCCAGGCCCAGCTTTGCAGGCTGCAGCGACCGATCGGGGTGCTGTGCGGCAGCACTCCGACCCATTCTTCGGCCTTGCGCTGCCAGCGGAACAGGCTGCCATCGCGCGCCAGCGCAAACAGCGCCTCGCGATGGCCGCCGAGGTTGGCGACGAGGAAATTCAAACCGTTGCTGCGCGGCAGCTGGTCGAACTTGCGCGCGGCATTGAGGTTGCGCGGGCTGGCGCGATCAAGGCGCTGGTACACGGCGGCGACAGTCTGCTCGGCAGCATCGAGCTTGCAACTGCCCTCCACCACCCGCCGGCCGCTACCGTTGCCATAAGGTGGCAACCAGCGCTGCTGGAGAGCGTAACGAACAGGTTCAAGGGGCGCGCCGGTCTGCGGGCAATGGCGGAAGCTGGCCGGCAGCCAGGACTGCCCGTCAGGCGCTTGCTGCGCCCCGACGAGGAAATCCAGGTCAGGCTGATCGCCTTCCAGCGCCTTGCCAGCGACGTGGGTCAGGGAGAACCTGCCGTGGGCATCCTGCAACCAGCGTTGCCCATCCAGCGACCACTCGTACTCGCGGTCGTCTCCGACTACGTCCATATAATCCCACCATGCCAACGGTCGTTCGTGCGCAGCCCTGCCCTTCACGGTCAGGCCGTCACGTCGATAGAAAGAGGTTTTGCGAGAAGCCTCGAGAGGAGGCGTTCATCTAGCAAAATGGCATCAAAACGCCATTTTTATAGCGGCGAAATAGTGGCACAGACAGTTACAAAGTCAACCACCGGCTCAGGGCAATTGCAGCCCGCCTGCGGCTTTGTGCAGTGCGCGCAGGTGTTCGCCGACCTGCTTGATGTTGGCCTCGACCGCTTTGATTTGCGCGGCGCGGTCCGGGCCGAGCAAGGCCCGCACCTCTTTGTCGAGGTCGGCACTGAGAGTTTGCAGCTGTTTTTGCCGCTGGCGGGTTTCGCTCAGCAGCTTCTCGCGCTCGCTGGCCTGGGGCAGACCGTAGCCACTGCTGCCAAGCAGTTCGGCCGGGCGGCTGAGAAAGCCGCTGTTGGCGAGAATCTGCTGCAGGGTGTTGTTGGCTTTGCCAACGCTGGCGTCGTTCAGTTCGCGCCCGCTCAGGTAGCGCTGCTTGACTTCATCCTGGGCCAGCAACAATTGGCGGCGCAGGCTGGCTTGCTCCAGTAGCAGCAACGCCGCGCTGGTGCGCAGGTCGGCCCGGGCAAACCACTGCTGGCGTTGTTCGGCAGATTGCTCGAGCCAGGCTTCGACGCTGTCCTGCTTGATCGGCAGTTGTTTTTTCAGCACCAGGAACATGGCTTGGTAGCGGTCACGGTAGGAGTCGAAGCGGTAACCCAGGCGCAGCGCCTCGCGCGGATCATCGAGCACGCTGACATCTGCCAGGCCGCGGCCTTCGAGCACTTCGAGCAAGCCATTGGGGACGATACTGTCGAGGTCGTTCAGGCGCGGGTTGGCGGTGCCGCTACGCAACAGCTTGAGGGTTTCGACCGCGCAGTTGTTGGACAGGAAGTAATAGTTGCCGTCGTAGCTCCAGTGCATCTCGGCAGACTGGCGTACCAGGTTTTCCAGCTCGTCACGGTTGAGCTTGAGCGGAATCGAGGCCAGGCTGCGCAGTTCGGTCTTGGTGTACTCGTCGATCACCTGCGCCAGTGGCAAGACGAACAGCCGCGACGGATAGGCACCGGTCAAACCGTCCCAGCTCGACAGCTGCACGTCGTTGACGAACGCCCGGTACGACAGCACCAGGTGCTGGTCCAGATCCAGGCGGCAGTCCGGCCCGCGCGTACGCCCGGGGGCGCAGATGACCAGGCGCAACATGCTGTGGCCCCAGCGGCTGACCCAGTTCTGGTTGGCTTCGGCCAGCAGGTAATCCACGGCGTAGACGCGCTCGGGGTCGATCTCGCCCAGTGGCGATTTGGCAAAGTCGTTGCCGGCATTGAGGAACGGCAAGGCGCCCGGGCATGCTGGATGTTCGGGTGCCCAGTCGAAATGCGCTTTCAGGTAAGCCTGCAGGGCCGGGCGGCGACAGGCGAAGCTTGGGTCAAGGAGGAAGTACTCCATGTTGACCGCAATGAATTCCTTTGGGCTGCTCAGCTCATAGCTGTCAGGGCTGCGGGCCACCTGGCGGTTGTGCTGCTCGCGCTCGCCACGGCGGCCGACATATTGCGGCCAGCCGGCCAGGTCGAGCAGGCGCGGATCGTCGCTGAGGGTAAAGCGGCGTTCGGTCTGGCCGCGGCATTGCTCAGGCAGGCCGATTTTGCCCTGGCTGTTCTGCTGCCGGGTGCAACGGGTGATCAGCTGTCGCTCGGTGCCCTGCCACAGGCGGGCACGATCATAAATGTGAGTCAGCTCATGCAGGACGGTGGCCAACAACTCCTGGCGCACGGTGCCATGGGGGCGGTCGGTCTTTTGCGTAGCGGCGCTGCCATCGGCAAGGCCCGGCAGCAGACGGCTATTGAGCTCAAGCGTGGAAACCAGCGACGCCTGGCCATAGGCATCGGCCGGCATGCGGCTGCTCCAGCTGACCTGGATACGCCGGTCGAGGCGGCTCTTGAAGCTCGGCGGCAGTGCCTGCAGGGCTTCGTCCAGCAATGCCTGGCTGGCCCGCTGTTGCTGCGGGTTCAAGCCATCGGCCTGCAGCACCAGCTGCAGGCCGGCCAGTGCCGGGCTGCCGAACAGTATCAGCAGGCAGCCCAGCAGCCAGGCACGCATTGGCTTCACAGGGCGAGAATGGCTTCGGCCAGCACCTGGTCGCTGGCCTGGCGCGCCTCTGGAACACGCTGGCGCAGGGTATCGAAGGCGGCTTCGAGTTGCGCGCCACGGATCTCGCCACGGCTGGCGACATAGCTGGCGGCGTCGTCGCGGGCTTCGCGCACGACTTTCGAGTCGCGAATCGAAGTGGTGGTGTCGGAGGTGAAGTCGATCGAGCGGCCAAAGGCGCGAACGATGATGTTGCTGGTGGCCACCAGGGTTTGTGCCTGGGCCACGTCGGCCAGCAGCATAAGGCCAAGGGTGGCGGCAATCAGCGGGTTACGCATGGAACATCTCCGGGAGAACAGAAGTAATCATTGGACGAGAATTGCCTGTGCCAGTTCAAGGTCGCTGGCATGAAGTTCCGGGTTGGCCTGGCGCAACTGCTGCAGTGCTGCCTCAAGGCGAGCGCCCCGCCACCGGCCATCGCTGGCGACAAAAGCGGCGGCATCGTCGTGGGCGGCCAGCAGCAATTTGCGATCGAAGGGCACCGACGTCACTTTGCTGGTGACGTAACCACTGACGACAAGGTTGTTGGTGGTCAGGTCCAGCGCCTGGGCGGCGCTGCTCCAGCAGAACACGAGCAACAGCAATGACAGATAACGCATGGGTCTCGAACGGCAGCTGAATCAGGCGGCAAAGGCTATCCCAATGCGCCGGTGAGGACCAGCGCAGAGGGCCCGGCTTCGTTGCACGCTGTTACATGCACTGGGCCGGAAGCGAACGGCTTCAGAGCGCCAGGATGGCCTGTGCCAGTTGTGCGTCGCTAGCCTGCAGGCTTGGGGTCTGCTGGCGAATGTGAGCGAATGCGCTCTCCAGTTTCGCGCCGCGGATGTCACCGTGGCTGGCAACGAAGCTGGCTGCGTCGTCACGGGCGGCCTGGACGATCTTGTCGTCACGGAACGAGGACGACACATCGGAGGTGGCATCGGTGGAGGCGGCGACACCACGAACGACGGTATCGGTGGTAACAACGAAGCTGGTGGCGTTGGCAGTGGAAGCCAGGGCCAGCAGCAGCGCGGCGCCAAACAAGCGTGAATGGAACATGGTCGATCTCCTGGATAGGCTTTTGGTGGTTCTTATGTCAGACGCACGCTCAGCTTGTTGCGCTACTTTTTACCAAGCTGGGTACGTTAAGGGTATCACGCGAGTGCAATCCGCGGCTTGGACCGGATCGTAGCAAGATTTATCAACTGTACCTGTCAATTTAATTAAATTGTAAATTGTACTGGTCTATTGTTCAGCCGCTCTATTCCGGGCCTTTAAACGACAAAACCCGTCAGCAGTCACCTGCGACGGGTTTTGGGGAATTCGAGGTGCCGGCCTTGGCCGGCGAGCCCTGCATTAACGCCAGAAAGGCTTGCTCAGCTCTTCGTAGCGTTGTGCTTCGCTGATACCGGCATCAGCCAGCAGACGCGAGTCCAGGCGAGCCAGTTGGTGGCGGCTGGCAATGCGGCGTTGCCACAGCATCAGGTTGGCCAGCAGGCGCAGTGGCAGCGAGGCCTTGGATTGTTCAGCGGTGTTTTCGAAAACCAGATCGGAACTGAGGGTACGTTCCATGATGTCATCCTTCCGCTTGTGGCGGCATTAGGTAGTGATTTAACTGATGCCAATGATCCTCCTCTGTCGTCCATAACAGTAGATACAGTTCACCTACATTGTGATGGGCCAGTTAACTGTTTTAAGCGACTGTTGCACTCGGAATAGACACAACTGTACTGGTCGGCACTGAAATGGTGCATTTTTGATCAAGAGAGGGATGACGAAGCGGAAAAAGGCGGTGAAATCACCGGTACAGTAGAACAGTTTTTGTCTGAATAAATAAATCAGTTGCCCGGCCGGTTGGCATTGCGCACATCCGGCCGGTCACTGTGCAGGTCAGCTGGCGAGCATGCGCCCGGTTTCTTCCAGGTTTTCGTGCCAGGCGAGGGCTTCGCGCAGGATGTGCGGGGTATGGCCGCCGCGTTCACAGGCGCGGGTGAAGTAGTCGTTCAGTGCCTCGCGGTAATCCGGGTGCACACAGTTGTCGATGATCATCCGGGCACGTTCGCGTGGCGCCAGGCCACGCAGGTCAGCCAGGCCCTGCTCGGTGACGAGGATGTCGACGTCGTGCTCGGTGTGGTCGACGTGGCTGACCATCGGCACCACGCTGGAAATCGCCCCGCCCTTGGCAATCGACTTGGTAACGAAGATCGCCAGGTGTGCGTTGCGGGCGAAGTCGCCCGAGCCACCGATGCCGTTCATCATCCGGGTGCCGCAGACGTGGGTGGAGTTGACGTTGCCGTACAGGTCGAACTCAAGGGCCGTGTTGATGCCGATGATGCCCAGGCGGCGAACCACTTCCGGGTGGTTGGAGATTTCCTGCGGGCGCAGGACCAGTTTGTCCTTGTAGCGCTCAAGGTTGCCGAAGACGTCGGCGTTGCGGCGGGTCGACAAGGTGATCGAGCTGCCCGAAGCGAAGCTCAGCTTGCCGGCGTCGATCAGGTCGAAGGTCGAGTCCTGAAGTACTTCGGAGTACATGGTCAGGTCTTCGAACGGCGAGTCGATCAGGCCGCACATCACCGCGTTGGCGATGCTGCCGATACCGGCCTGCAGCGGGCCGAGCTTGTTGGTCATGCGCCCGGCGTCGACTTCCTGCTTGAGGAAGTTGATCAGGTGGTTGGCGATGCCCTGGGTTTCGTCGTCTGGCGGCAGCACGGTGGACGGCGAGTCCGGCTGCTCGGTGATGACGATGCCGACGATCTTGGCCGGGTCGATCGGGATCGCGGTGCTGCCGATGCGGTCATCGACTTTCACCAGCGGGATCGGTGTACGGGTCGGACGATAGGTCGGGATATAGATGTCGTGCAGGCCTTCCAGGTTGGCGTTGTGCGCCAGGTTGATCTCGACGATCACCTGTTTGGCGAAAATCGCGAAGCTGGCCGAGTTGCCCACCGAGGTAGTCGGCACGATATGGCCCTGCTCGGTAATGGCGACCGCTTCGATGACCGCGATGTCCGGCAGCTTGAGCTGCTGGTTGCGCAACTGCTCGACGGTTTCCGACAAGTGCTGGTCAATGAACATGACCTCGCCGGCGTTGATCGCCTTGCGCAGGGTGCTGTCGACCTGGAACGGCATGCGACGGGCCAGCACGCCGGCCTCGGTCAGTTGTTTGTCGAGGTCGTTGCCCAGGCTTGCGCCGGTCATCAGGCTGATTTTCAGCGGCGACTGCTTGGCGCGTTCGGCTAGTGCATGGGGCACCGCCTTGGCTTCACCGGCGCGGGTGAAACCGCTCATGCCGACGGTCATGCCGTCCTCGATCAGGCCAGCGGCATCAGCCGCACTCATTACCTTGCTGTGCAGGGAGGACAAGCGGATACGATCACGGTACATGGATTGTTATCTCGGGCTACTAAAGCTAGATGCGCAGTCTAGTGTTTTCGCCTGGCTTCGTCCCGCGACCAAGGTCGAATGCGAAGCCCTGAATTAGAGCCTTCTGTCGGCTGGCCGGGCATGAAAAAGCCCCAGCCGGTACCGCGCTGGGGCTATTTGTCACAGCAGTTCGAACGGCTTATTCGACCGCTTTGACCATGTCTTCGATAACCTTCTTGGCGTCGCCGAAGACCATCATGGTCTTGTCCAGATAGAACAGCTCGTTATCCAGGCCGGCGTAGCCGCTGGCCATCGAGCGCTTGTTGACGATGATGGTCTTGGCCTTGAAGGCTTCGAGGATCGGCATGCCGGCAATCGGCGACTTCGGATCGTTCTTCGCCGCCGGGTTAACCACGTCGTTGGCACCCAGCACCAGCACCACGTCGGCCTGACCGAACTCGGAGTTGATGTCGTCCATTTCGAACACCTGGTCGTACGGCACTTCGGCTTCGGCCAGCAGTACGTTCATGTGCCCGGGCATGCGTCCCGCCACCGGGTGGATCGCGTACTTCACGGTCACGCCGTTGTGGGTCAGCTTCTCGGTCAGCTCTTTCAGCGCGTGCTGGGCACGGGCCACCGCCAGGCCGTAGCCAGGAACGATGATCACGGTGTCGGCGTTGCTGAGCAGGAAGGTGGCGTCGTCGGCCGAACCGGATTTCACCGGGCGGGCTTCCTTGGCACCGGCCGGGCCGGCCGCTTCTGTCGCGCCACCGAAACCGCCGAGGATCACGTTGAAGAACGAACGGTTCATCGCCTTGCACATGATGTACGAGAGGATCGCACCCGACGAACCGACCAAGGAGCCGGCGATGATCAGCATCGAGTTGTTCAGCGAGAAGCCGATACCGGCTGCCGCCCAGCCCGAGTAGCTGTTGAGCATCGACACCACCACCGGCATGTCGGCACCGCCAATCGGGATGATGATCAGCACGCCCATGACGAACGCCAGGATGAGCATCAGGGCGAAAGCGCTGTAGCTGCCGGTGAAGGTGAACACCAGGCCCAGGCCGATGGTGGCAAGGCCAAGGACCAGGTTCAGCTTGTGCTGGCCGCTGAACTGTACCGGTGCGCCCTGGAACAGGCGGAACTTGTACTTACCCGAGAGCTTGCCGAAGGCAATGACCGAACCCGAGAAGGTGATCGCACCAATGGCGGCGCCGAGGAACAGCTCAAGGCGGTTACCGGTAGGGATCGGGTCGCTGATGCTGGCAACGATGCCCAGCGATTGCGGCTCGACCACCGCGGCAATGGCGATGAACACCGCAGCCAGGCCGATCATGCTGTGCATGAAGGCGACCAGCTCGGGCATCTTGGTCATTTCAACGCGCTTGGCCATGATCGAACCGGCGGTGCCGCCGACCAGCAGGCCGACAATCACGTAGCCGATGCCGTCGGTGGCCAGCTCGGCACCGAGCTTATAGATGAGGCCGATGGTGGTGATCACCGCCAGGGCCATGCCGAGCATGCCGAACAGGTTGCCGCGCCGCGACGTAGTCGGGTGCGACAGGCCCTTGAGTGCCTGGATGAAGCATACCGAGGCGACAAGGTAGAGAAGTGTTACCAGGTTCATGCTCATGTTTACTTCTGCCCCTCTTGCTTCGCTGCGCCCTTGCCTGGGGCTTTCTTCTTGAACATCTCCAGCATGCGCCGGGTGACGAGGAAACCACCGAATACGTTGACCGCTGCCAGGGCCACCGCGAGGGTGCCCATGGTTTTGCCCAGTGGCGTTACGGTCAACGCGGCGGCCAGCATGGCGCCGACGATGACGATGGCGGAGATGGCGTTGGTGACCGCCATCAACGGCGTGTGCAGTGCCGGGGTGACGTTCCAGACCACGTGGTAACCGACATAGATCGCCAGCACGAAGATGATCAGGTTATAGACGCCGTGAGAGATCAGCATGTCTTCCATTGTCTGGCTCCTTATCCGTTCTTGCGGATGACCTGGCCGTCGCGGCACATCAGGCACGCGGCGACGATGTCGTCTTCGAGGTTGATCGTCAGCGCGCCGTCCTTGTCGAACAGCAGCTTCATGAAGTCGAGCAGGTTGCGTGCGTACAAAGCCGAGGCGTCCGCGCCGACCTGGGCTGGCAGATTGGTCGGGCCGACGATGGTCACGCCCTGCTCCACCACCACCTGGTCGGCGACGGTCAGCGGGCAGTTGCCACCCTGGGCTGCGGCGAGGTCGATGACCACCGAGCCGGGTTTCATCTGCGCCACGGTCTCGGCGCTGAGCAAGGTCGGTGCCTTGCGGCCGGGAATCAGTGCAGTGGTAATGACGATATCGGCCTGCTTGGCGCGTTCGTGCACCGCCAGGGCCTGGCGCTGCATCCAGCTGGCCGGCATGGGCCGGGCGTAACCGCCGACACCTTCGGCGCACTCGCGCTCTTCATCGGTCTCGTAAGGGACATCGATGAACTTGGCGCCCAGCGACTCGATCTGCTCCTTCACCGCCGGACGCACGTCCGAGGCTTCGATCACCGCACCCAGGCGCTTGGCCGTGGCGATGGCCTGCAGCCCCGCGACACCGGCCCCGAGGATCAGCACGCGTGCGGCCTTGACGGTACCGGCAGCGGTCATCAGCATCGGCATGAAGCGCGGATAGTGGTGAGCCGCCAGCAACACGGCCTTGTAACCGGCAATGTTGGCCTGCGACGACAACACATCGAGGCTTTGCGCCCGCGAGGTACGCGGCGCTGCTTCAAGGGCAAAGGCGGTGATGCCGCGCTCGGCCATCTTGGCGATGGTTTCGTTGTTGAACGGATTGAGCATACCCACCAGGACGGTGCCGCTCTTGATCTGGGCCAGTTCGCTATCGTCAGGGGCTACAACCTTGAGAACCAGCTGAGCTCCAAACGCATCGGCAGCGCTGCCAATAGTGGCGCCTGCTGCTTCATAGGCACTGTCCGGAACGCTGGCGTTGATGCCGGCGCCGCTCTGGACGGTGACCTGATGCCCCTGGCCAATCAGTTTCTTGATGGTTTCCGGGGTTGCAGCAACCCGTGTTTCGCCCGTCTGCGTTTCGAGAGGAACACCAATGTGCACGTCATTTCTCCTGCGTGATCTTTTGTTGGTAAACCAGCGCACTGCGGATGGTGCGCTGGGGCGGCCGATCAGCACGATCCCGCCGAATCCAGGCGGGGCGCGGCATTTTGCAGGTGATTCCTGAATCGCTTCAACCAGTTTTGAAGGGTGACGGCAATCTAACTACAAGTCACCCTGTGACCGAATGTCGCAATAACAGGCCTGGAGCCCGCCAAGCGCGGGCTTCAGGGAGATTACGGCAAAATTTGAAAATTTTCCGCCGAATTTGCTGAATGCCTGGCTGAAAGCGTGATTTATGCTGTGAAGGCCGCATAAACAGCAGGGTTAAGGGCTTTTGAGAGGGTGCCTGAAACAGTTGGCCTAAATGCGACATTTCCTTATATCTGTAGGGTTCCAGTTTTATTGACTACGGGGTCAGGTTGTAGCTGTCATCCTTGTGGGCTGCGGCGTAGCGGTCTGCCTCCCCTACAAGCCAGTCGCGAAAGGCGCGCAGCGAAGCCGATTCCACTTTGCGCTCGGGAATCATCAGGTAATAGGCCTTGATGCTCGACAGCGCGTGCGGGCTGGCCACCACCAGGCGCCCCTCTGCCAGTTCGCGCTGGATCAGAAAGGGCGGAATCAGTGCCACGCCCATCTCGTGCATGGCCGCCTGTGCCAACATCGAGAATAGCTCATAGCGCGGCCCGGTCATGTCGCGAGCGACGTTCATTTCCAGGCTGTTGAACCACTGGCGCCAGGCATAGGGCCGAGTGGTCTGCTGCAGCAGTGGCAACTGGGCGATCTGCTCGGGGCTCAGTTGCCGACTGCCGGCCAGCAATACCGGGCTGCACACCGGCACCGGGTTCTCGCCCATCAGTCGATGTGACTCGGTGCCCGACCAGTCGGCATCGCCGAAGTAAATCGCCGCATCGAAGCTGGTATCGGCAAACAAGAAAGGCCGGGTGCGGTTGGTCAGGTTGACCGTGACCTCCGGGTGGCGCTGCTGGAAGTCCTTGAGCCGCGGCAACAGCCACTGCGTGCCGAAGGTCGGAACCACCGCTAGTTCGATGACGTTGGCGCCCTGCTGGCCCATCACCGACAAAGTATCGCGCTCCACTGCATCCAGCTGGGTGGCAACCCGGCGGCTGTAGGAAAGCCCCGCCTCGGTAAGCTTCACCCCACGGCGGGAGCGACGAAACAACTCGACATTAAGGAACTCCTCAAGCCCGGCGATTTGCCGACATACGGCGCCCTGGGTCAGGGACAGCTCCTGGGAAGCCTTGGTAAAGCTCTCGTGGCGGGCAGCGGCCTCGAAGCAGACCAGCGCCGCAGTACTGGGGATCTTGCGCCGCATGTACGTCAACCTCACTAATGTGGCGTAAAGATGGCCTTTTTGGCCGTTACGAAGTGAGAAAATATCACAAGAGCATGCGCAATCCTCGTTTGTCTCGTCGCGTGAACGGGCCTAGGATCAATGCACAACAACTCTGGTCCCATTTCTCGAGGATTCGCTCATGGCCGGTAAAGCAAGCTTCAACTGGATCGACCCGCTGTTGCTCGACCAACAGCTCACTGAAGAAGAGCGCATGGTGCGTGACAGCGCTTATCAGTTCGCCCAGGACAAGCTGGCCCCGCGCGTGCTGGAAGCCTTCCGTCACGAGCAGACCGACCCTGCGATCTTCCGCGAGATGGGCGAAGTCGGCCTGCTGGGCGCAACCATTCCCGAGCAGTACGGTGGCAGTGGCCTGAACTACGTGTGCTACGGCCTGATTGCTCGGGAAGTGGAACGTATCGACTCCGGCTACCGCTCGATGATGAGCGTGCAGTCCTCGCTGGTCATGGTGCCGATCAACGAATTCGGCACCGAAGCGACCAAGCAGAAGTACCTGCCCAAGCTCGCCAGCGGTGAATGGATCGGCTGCTTCGGCCTGACCGAGCCAGACCATGGTTCCGATCCGGGTTCGATGATCACCCGCGCCAAGAAGGTCGACGGTGGCTATCGCCTGAGCGGCAGCAAGATGTGGATCACCAACAGCCCGATCGCCGACGTGTTCGTGGTATGGGCCAAAGATGATGCCGGCGACATCCGTGGCTTCGTCCTGGAAAAAGGCTGGCAGGGCCTGAGCGCCCCGGCGATACACGGCAAGGTCGGCCTGCGCGCCTCGATCACCGGCGAAATCGTCATGGACAACGTGTTCGTGCCTGAAGAGAACATCTTCCCCGATGTGCGCGGCCTCAAAGGTCCGTTCACCTGCCTGAACTCGGCACGCTATGGCATCTCCTGGGGTGCCCTGGGCGCCGCTGAAGCCTGCTGGCACACCGCGCGCCAATACACCCTGGATCGCAAGCAGTTTGGTCGCCCGCTGGCCGCCAACCAGTTGATCCAGAAGAAGCTGGCCGACATGCAGACCGAAATCACCCTGGCCCTGCAAGGCTGCCTGCGCCTGGGCCGGATGAAGGACGAAGGCACCGCTGCGGTCGAAATCACCTCGATCATGAAGCGCAACTCCTGCGGCAAGGCCCTGGACATCGCCCGTATGGCCCGCGACATGCTCGGTGGCAACGGGATCTCTGACGAGTTCGGTGTGGCCCGTCACCTGGTCAACCTCGAGGTGGTCAACACCTATGAAGGTACCCATGACGTGCACGCGCTGATCCTCGGTCGCGCGCAGACCGGCATCCAGTCCTTCTATTAATAGGGAGCCAGCCATGGGCGCGCTATCTCATCTGCGGGTGCTGGATCTGTCGCGAGTGCTGGCCGGGCCCTGGTCCGGGCAGATACTTGCTGACCTGGGCGCCGAAGTGATCAAGGTCGAGCGTCCGGGCAGCGGCGATGATACGCGCGCCTGGGGCCCGCCCTTCCTTAAGGACGCTTACGGCGAGAACACCAGCGAGGCTGCCTACTACCTAGCGGCCAACCGCAACAAGCGTTCGCTGACCATCGACTTCACCCAGCCCGAGGGCCAGCGCCTGGTGCGTGAGCTGGCAGCCAAGTCGGACGTGCTGATCGAGAACTTCAAGGTTGGTGGCCTGGCTGCCTATGGGCTGGACTATGAAAGCCTGAAGGCGATCAACCCGCGCCTGGTGTATTGCTCGGTTACCGGCTTCGGCCAGACCGGGCCCTATGCCAAGCGCGCCGGCTACGACTTCATGATCCAGGGCCTGGGCGGGCTGATGAGCCTGACCGGGCGCCCAGAGGGTGAAGACGGTGCGGGGCCGGTGAAAGTCGGTGTCGCGCTGACCGACATCCTCACCGGGCTGTATTCGACCGTGGCGATCCTGGCCGCCCTCGCCCATCGTGACCGCGATGGCGGCGGCCAGCACATCGATATGGCGCTGCTCGACGTGCAGGTTGCCTGCCTGGCCAACCAGGCCATGAACTACCTCACCACCGGCACGCCACCGCGGCGCCTGGGTAACGCGCACCCGAACATCGTGCCTTACCAGGACTTCCCTACTGCCGACGGCGACTTCATCCTGACCGTGGGCAACGACGGCCAGTTCCGCAAGTTCGCCGAGGTTGCCGGCCAGCCGCAATGGGCGGACGATCCGCGCTTTGCTACTAATAAGCAGCGGGTTGCCAACCGTGCCGAGCTGATTCCACTGATCCGCCAGGCCACGGTGTTCAAGACCACCGCTGAATGGGTCGCGCAGTTGGAGCAGGCCGGTGTTCCGTGTGGGCCTATCAACGACCTGGCGCAGATGTTTGCCGATCCTCAGGTCAAGGCCCGGGGCCTGGCGATCGAGATGCCACACCCGCTTGCCGGGCAGGTGCCGCAGGTGGCCAGCCCTATTCGCTTGTCCGAGACGCCAGTGGAGTATCGCCATGCACCGCCGTTGCTGGGCGAGCATACCGAGCAGATCCTCGGCGAAGTGCTGGGCCTGGCCGCATCGGAGATCGAGCGCCTGCGGCTAACCAAGGTGGTCTGAAGCTTCAAGCTATAAGCTGCAAGCTACAAGTTGGGCGCGGTGCTGCCGCTTTTACTTGTAGCTTGAAGCTTGTGGCTTATAGCCAAAACGGCCCTTCTGAAACAAAGTTGAAATAAGTCCTTGACGCCCCCGCGGATGTGTCTATAATTCGCCCCACTTCCGGCGCAGTCGGAACTGAAAACTCCTTGAGTTTCAAAGAGTTAGAGGTTCAAGGGTTATCCGGAAGGGCTTCGATCGAAAGATCGGCAGCGGTGAAAAAGGCAGTTGACAGCGGTTTGAAACGCTGTAGAATTCGCCTCCCGCTAC